>NZ_JBHWZO010000370.1:0-4677 GCF_042728455.1 Promicromonospora sp. NPDC060204 | reverse complement strand
CTGGGGGTGGGGGTCCCGGTCGGTCTGGGAGGCGACCTGGACCACCACCCGGCGCTGGCGGGGGGGTTCGCGGGACGCCGCCCGCCAGTCCGCGGCGAGCGGCGGCTCCAGCTCGTCCGGGCCGCGGTCGGCCAGCACGCGCACCAGGTCGGTCAGGATCTCCCGCTCCCGCAGGTAGCGGGGCTCCTGGCCGCGGGGCGCCATCACATAGGCCACCGCGATGCCCTTGAGCGCGAGGATCTCGTGCTCGGTCTCGTCGGGCACCACGAGCCGCGCGGCGTAGCGCGTCAGCGCCCCGTCGCCGTACTCGGCGCGCGTGGCGTCGATCGCCGCGCCGATGAACCGGCCGATGAGCTGGCTCGTCATGTCCTTGAGCGAGGCCAGCGAGCCGCGCGAGCCGTCGAAGGCCCGCACCAGGTGGCCCTCGCCGCGCAGGTACTCCTGCAGCCGCCCGATCGCGGCGTCGACGGCGTCGGCCCGGTACCACTCGCCGTACCAGGACCGCACGAACTCGGCGACGCGCGCCCGCTCGTCGGCGTCGGCCATGAGGTCCAGGTCGATGCGGCCGGCCACCACGCCGTCCTCGACGTCGTGCACGGAGTAGCTGATGTCGTCGGCGAGGTCCATGACCTGTGCCTCCAGGCACTTCACGCCGTCCGGCGCGTCCTTGCGCAGCCACGTGAACACGGGCAGGTCGTCGGGGTAGACGCCGAACTTGCGGCTGGCCGTGCCGTCGGGCCGGGCGGGGCCGGCGCCGTACGCCCACGGGTACTTGACGCTCGCGTCGAGGCTGGCCCGAGTCAGGTTGAGGCCCGCGGGGACGCCGTCGAACCCGATCACCTTGGGCTCCAGCCGCGTGAGCAGGCGGAGGGTCTGGGCGTTGCCCTCGAAGCCGCCGATCGGCTCGGCGATCTCGGCCAGCGCCGTCTCGCCGTTGTGCCCGAAGGGCGGGTGCCCCAGGTCGTGGGTGAGGCAGGCGGTGTCGACGACGTCGGGGTCGCAGCCGAGCGAACGGCCCATGCCACGGCCCACCTGGGCCACCTCGAGGGAGTGCGTCAGGCGGGTGCGCACGAAGTCGTCGTGCCCGGCGCCGAGCACCTGGGTCTTGGCACCGAGGCGGCGCAGGGCGGAGGAGTGCACCACGCGCCCGCGGTCGCGCTCGAACGGGGTCCGGGCCTGCGACTTGGGCGGTTCGTTCACCCAGCGCTCGACGTCCTGCGCGCTGTACGACGGCGGGATGCTCTTCCCGAGGGCTTGCTCCACGCCCGCCACTCTAGCCACGCGGTCCGACATCCCGGAATCACGTGGTCCGCGGAGGCTCCGGGGGTGCGGCCGGTGCCGTCGCCGGCGGAGGCAGGTCCCTGCCTCCGCCGTGCAGCGCTACTTGTTGTTGCTGTACCAGCTCAGGCCGCCGGGGAGGTTGATGGAGTGCTTCTTGGTCTTGGAGTTCCAGGTCCAGGGACCCACCTTGAAGCTCATCGACGACAGGCCCCGCTGCGTGATGTTGAACTTGAGCGGACCGAGCGACAGCCGCTTGCGATACCTGATTCCCATGGTGCCTTTGTTCCTCCCTGAGTCGGGCAAAGCGTACCGAACCGCGCTAGTCCGGCAAACCAAACCAGGGAGCGTGTCAGACGTACAGATCCCTCGGGTGACCTGTACGTCTGACTCGTCAGTCGCGGGCCGACATCCAGGCGTCGCTCGCGCGCTGGACGTCGTCCGGCGTGACCGACTCCGCGACCGTCACGAAGTACCAGCGGTGGCCGAACGGGCAGCGCACCGCGGCCTGCCGGAAGCCCTCGAACCAGTCGGCGGGCTCGGCCAGGCTGCTCGCCCCGGCCTCGATCGCGCGGGCGTACGCCGCGTCGGTGTCCTCGACCGGGATCGTGAAGCTCGCGTGCGTCGGGCCGCCGGGCTCGGGCGCCGCCGAGTCGGGCGGGAACGCGCCCGCGACGGTGAAGGTCGACTCGCCCGCGGCGGACCGCAGGACCAGGTCGGAGTGGATCACGGCGTCGCCCGCGGTGATCACGTCGAGCGTCTCGGCCCCCAGCGCGGCCTCGTAGAAGGCGATGGCGGCGCGGGCGTCGGACACGGCGATGTTGGGGTGCAGGGCTGAGTTCCTCATGTCGTCGATGCTGCCCCGGCCGGGATGTGCCAGTCTTGGAAGAATGCGACAGGTGTTCGACGGCGAGGCTCCCGCGGCCCGGAACCTCGCGAACAGCGCGCTCGACTCCGGGCCCACCCTCGGCATCGTCGACCCCGTGCGGGCGCGCGACGCGTTCACCCTGGCCCGCGTGGAACCGGCGCCCGACCTCGCCGACCTCGTGGACTGGCACTGGGTGATCAGCTGGGACCTGCCGCCCGGGGTCGCGTTCACCCAGACCGTCATGCCGCACCCCGTGGGGCACGTCGTCGCGGAGCGGGAGGGCCTGCTCGCCTACGCGATGCCCGCCGGCCTCTTCGTGCGCACGCTGACCGGCTCCGGCGCCGTGGTCGGCACCAAGCTGCGCCCCGGCGGCTACCGCGCACTGCTCGGCCGTGCCGACCCGGGGGAGCGCGGCGCCGTCGAGCCCTTCCTCGGCCCGACGGCGGCGCGCGCCAACGACGAGGCCGTCGCCCAGGCGGCGGCCGGGCAGCCCGACGCCGCCGTCCGCACCCTCACCCCGCTGCTGCAGGAAGCGGCCGAGCGGTCCCGGACGCCGCGTTCCGCCGCGGCGCTCACCGCGCTGGGGAAGGCCTTCGCCGTGATCGCCGACGCCGTGCCGGGCACGTCCGTCGCGGCGCTCGCCGGCACGCTCGGCACCACGCCGCGCTCGCTGCAGCGGCTGTTCGCCGACTGGGTGGGCGTGAGCCCCAAGTGGGTGCTGCAGCGGCACCGGGTGCACCTAGCCGCCGAGCTGCTGGGCCGCGACCCGGAGCTGGACCTGGCGGGGCTGGCCGCCGCCGTCGGCTACTACGACCAGGCGCACTTCACGGGAGACTTCGTCCGCGCCGTCGGCGTGCCGCCGGGGGAGTACGCCCGGACGTGCGGCCGGGGTGTCGGACAGCGGGCATAGAATTCCGACCGTGGCCGGGCTGATCAGACGCGAGGATGTGGACCAGGTCCGCGAGCGCGCGCGGATCGACGAGATCGTCTCGGCGCACGTGACCCTCAAGCCTGCCGGGGTGGGCGCGCTGGTGGGGCTGTGCCCCTTCCACGACGAGCGCAGCCCGAGCTTCAACGTGCGGCCCAGCGTGGGCCGGTACCACTGCTTCGGGTGCGGCGAGGGCGGCGACGTCATCGAGTTCGTCATGAAGATGGACGGGCTGAGCTTCACCGAGGCCATCGAGTACCTCGCGGGCAAGACCGGCGTGCAGCTGCGGTACGAGGAGGGCGGCAACGCCCGTCCGCGTGAGGAGCCGGGCCGGCGTCAGCGGCTGCTGGACGCGCACAGCGTGGCCGCGGAGTTCTACGCGGAGCAGCTCATGGGGCCGGACGCGTCGGCGGCGCGCACGTTCCTCGCGGAGCGCAGCTTCGACCGGTCGGACGCCGAGCTGTTCGGCGTCGGCTTCGCGCCCAAGGGCTGGGACGCGCTGCAGCGGCACCTCCAGGGCCGGGGCTTCACGCAGGCGGAGCTGGTCGCGAGCGGGCTGATGTCGCAGGGGCAGCGCGGGATCTACGACCGGTTCCGCGGGCGCGTCATGTGGCCCATCCGCGACGTGACGGGGGCCGTGATCGGGTTCGGCGCGCGGCGCCTGTTCGAGGACGACCAGGGGCCCAAGTACCTGAACACCCCCGAGACCAGCCTCTACAAGAAGTCGCATGTGCTGTACGGGATCGACCTCGCCAAGCGGGAGATCGCCAAGGGCAAGCGTGTGGTGGTGGTCGAGGGGTACACGGACGTCATGGCGGCGCACCTGTCGGGTGTGACGACGGCGGTCGCCACGTGCGGCACGGCCTTCGGCGCGGACCACGCCAAGGTGGTGCGGCGCCTGCTCGGCGACACGACGGCCGGGGGCGGCATGCAGCTCGCCTCGGGCGGGACCGTGGGCGGCGAGATCATCTTCACGTTCGACGGCGACGCGGCGGGCCAGAAGGCCGCCGAGCGCGCCTACGGCGAGGACCAGCGGTTCTTCGCGCAGACGTACGTGGCCGTGGCCGACGACGGCATGGACCCGTGCGACCTGCGCATGGCCCGGGGCCCGGAGGCGGTGCGTGCGCTGGTCGACGGCCGCAAGCCGCTGTTCGCCTTCGTGATCCAGGCCAAGATCAAGCAGTTCGACCTGAACACCGTGGAGGGCCGCGTGTCCGCCGTGCGGGCGGCGGCACCCGAGATCGTGGGCATCCGCGACCGCAGCCAGCGCGACGGGTACATGCGCCAGGTCGCGGGCTGGATCGGCACGGAGATCGACGAGGTGCGCCGCGAGGTGGCCCGCGCGGCGTCCACGCCGTCGCAGCGTCGTCCTTCCGATGCCGCGCGGCCCGCGTCCGGTGCGACGCCGGTGGCCGGTGGTGCGCAGGGCGGCGGCCGTTCGGCATCGGGCGCGGTGCAGCTCCCGGCCCCCGACCCGCGCGACCCCGTGGCGCGGGGCGCGCGCCGCCCGGGGGGCGCGGGGCGGGCGAACCCCCCGCCCCGAGCCGCCGCGGGGGACGAGCGCGGCGGGGGCGCGGGAGCCCGGCCGGCCCGGCGCGCGGGG
>NZ_JBHWZO010000369.1:0-4765 GCF_042728455.1 Promicromonospora sp. NPDC060204 | reverse complement strand
TAACGTCAAGGCGGCCGCACGAAACACCAAATACGAGATCTGTCTAACGTGACCCGGGACAGGTGTCAGACGTCCTGGACCCCCGAGGGGCCTGCACGTCTGACACGCGGCGGCCCGAGAACTCAGGCCAGCGCCTCGCGGAGGGTGTCCAGGCCCACGGAACCGAGGTTGAGCGCCCGGGCGTGGAACGCCTTCGCGTCGAACTCCTGGCCCGCCGGCACGGCCGCCTTCGCGGCGTCGCGCGTCTGCTCCCACAGGCGCTGCCCCACCTTGTACGACGGCGCCTGCCCCGGCCAGCCGAGGTACCGGTTGAACTCGAACCGCACGAACTGCTCGGGCATGTTCACGTTGGCCAGCAGGAACGGCCAGCCCTTCTCGGCGGTCCAGGTGCCGCCGCCCCACTGCTCCGGGGCGGGCTTGCCGAGGTGCACGCCGATGTCGAACACCACGCGGGCCGCGCGCAGGCGCTGCGCGTCGAGCATGCCGAGGCGGTCGCCCGGGTCGTCCATGTAGCCGAGGTCGGCCATGAGGCGCTCCGCGTACAGGGCCCAGCCCTCGCCGTGGCCGGAGACCCAGCAGGCCAGCCGCCGCCAGGTGTTCAGCGTCTCGCGCGCGAACACGGCCTGGCCGCACTGGAGGTGGTGCCCCGGGACGCCCTCGTGGTAGACGGTCGTCTTCTCGCGCCACGTGTTGAACTCCGTGACGCCGGCCGGCACGGCCCACCACATCCGGCCCGGCCGGGACCAGTCGTCGCTCGGCGGGGTGTAGTAGATGCCGCCCGACTGGGTCGGCGCGATCATGCACTCCAGGTCGAGCACGGGCTCGGGGACGTCGAAGTGGGTGCCGTTCAGCGCGGTGATCGCGGCGTCCGACGTCTCCTGCATCCAGGCCTTGAGGGCGTCGGTGCCCAGGAGCTTGCGCGCGGGGTCGGCGTCGAGCACGGCCACCGCCTCCTCGACCGTGGCGCCTGGCCCGGCTATCTGCGCGGCGACCTGCTCCTGCTCGGCCACGATGGACGCGAGCTCCTCCAGGCCCCACTGGTACGTCTCGTCGAGGTCCACCTGCGCGCCCAGGAAGTGGCGCGAGAACAGGGCGTAGCGGTCGCGGCCCACGGCGTCGGCCTCGGGCGCCTGCGGCGCCAGGTCGCGCTCCAGGAACTCCGCCAGCCTTCCGTAGGCCTCGCGGGCGGCCGTGGCGCCGTGCTCCAGCTCCTTGCGGATCAGGCTGCACGCGGCCGACTCGTCCAGCACCGCGTCGACGGCGGCGCCGCGCGTGAACGACGTGAAGAAGGAGTCGCTCCCGGCCAGCTCGCGCGCCTGGTCAACGCACTCGCGCACCTGGCGGATCGCGGCGACGTTCCCCTGCGCGGCCGCCGCCGTCAGCGACTCGATGTATCCGTCGACGGCGCCCGGCAGGCCGTTGAGGCGCGACGCGATGTTCTCCCAGCCCTCGACCGTGTCGGTGGCCATGATGTCGAAGACGTCGCGCAGGCCCTGCACGGGCGAGGCGATATTGTTCAGGTCGCGCAGGCCCTCGCCGGCCGCGTGGAGCTCCAGGTCGAGCCCGACCCGCTCGCGCATCGCGGACAGCGTGACCCGGTCGACGTCGTCGGCGGGCTGCACGCCGTCGAGCCGCGCCAGGACGTCCCGCCCAGCCTGGGCCAGCGCGTCGTGTCCGGCGGGCGAAAGGTCGCCGATCTCGTGGTCGTGTCCGGGCAGGCCCATGGCTGTGGCGGACAAAGGGGCGAGTTCAGTGAGACGCTTGACGTAGTCATCGGCGATGACGTCGATCTGCGTGGATGTGCGCACAGGG
Organism: Promicromonospora sp. NPDC060204; assembly: GCF_042728455.1. NCBI lineage: Bacteria > Bacillati > Actinomycetota > Actinomycetes > Micrococcales > Promicromonosporaceae > Promicromonospora > Promicromonospora sp. NPDC060204. The sequence continues at coordinate 2,953 of NZ_JBHWZO010000369.1, read as the reverse complement.
CTGGTCATTCGACCGAGCCTACGTGCCCGCGCCGATGGCAAACGAGAAGTTTACGTGGCATGTGGCGCCTGTGGGACCTCAGGATCGGCCTGGACGGTACGATCGTTCCCGGCTTGAGCGCCCAGCTCGCCGACCCCGAGAAAGGTATATGGATGAACGTTCGAGGCCGGAGCCTGCGCCGTCGCGCACTTCGCAAAATCGCCAGGACGGCTGATCGCTGGGCCGGCACCAGCGCGCCGCAACCCAAGAAGTCCGCCGAGGCAGCTGCGAAGGCACCGTCCTCGGGGTCGTCGGTCAAGCCGACGGTCAACGAGAAGGCCGCCGCGCGCCTGCGCGGCTCGTACCGCCAGATGACCGAGGTCGTCCTCGGCCTCGAGCCCGGCACGCTGCCCGAGGAGGAGGTGCGGGCGAAGCGCCAGTACGTCCACGCCGCCAAGCGTCTGGCCGCCGACGCCGAGCTCACGCGCAGCCTGCGGTCCGGCGTCCCGCTGACCGACGCCGTGGTCAAGCTGATCCGCGGCCGGTTCACGCGCAAGCTGAACGCCGAGGTCCTCGTGGGCGCCCGCGCGCTGTGCCACTCGCTGCACAGCCAGCCCGAGACCCGCGTCGCCGGTGCGCTCGGTGGAGCGCTCGTCGCCCGCCACGCCGGGACCTACGACCTCGCCTGGGACCTGTTCTCCGAGGTGCCGCGCGACGCCGTGGCCCGGAACGCGCCGGTCGAGTTCCTCCGCACCGCCGCCCAGGTGGGCCAGCTCGGTGTCGTGGACGAGGTCGTCAAGTGGATCGACCAGGGCGTGGTGCAGGGCGCCAAGCCCCTGTACAACATGGCGTCCATCTTCTTCGCCGTGAAGGAGTACACGGCCGCCTCCCGTGCGATCGACGCGGCCCGCGAGGCCGGCGACGCCGACGAGGCGCTGACCCGCCGCATCGAGCTGCTGGCCGACTTCACGTCGCGCGCGATCACGCCGCAGACCGCCACGGTCCCGCAGGGGCGCGTGTCGTTCGGCGTCATCGACTACAAGCAGCCGGACGAGGGCACGACGTCGTCCAACGTGGGCGACTACGTCCAGACCATCGCGAGCCTCGGCCACCTGGTCCGCCACGCGAACCTGCGTCTGCACGGCGACGACGAGCTCGTCGGCGTGGTCTCGGAGCTCCAGGGCCGGGTGCGCCCCGAGCTGCAGATCGACGGCCCCGGCGCCGACGTCCAGCTCATGGCCCTCAACCGTGACTCGTCGAGCTACGACGCCGTCCCGGAGAACACGTGGGCGATCGCCTTCGGCTGGTACATGCAGGACATCTTCGGGTTGGCCTACGACTTCCCGTTCAACCCGAACGTGAACCCGCTGTTCATCTCGTTCCACGTGAACCGCCCGAACATGCTCACGCCCGAGGCGATCGAGTACCTCAAGGCGCACGGCCCGATCGGCTGCCGTGACTGGAACACGGTCTACCTGCTGCTCGCCCGCGGCGTGCCGGCCTTCTTCTCGGGCTGCCTCACCACGACGATCAGCACGGTGTTCCCGGACGCCGCGACGCCGGTCCCGGTCGGCGGCCCCACCGCCTACGTGGACACCCCGGCGCCGACGGACGACGCCATCCAGATCACGCAGGTGCACGAGGACGTCCGCTGGACCTCGATGGGCCCGAACGTCCGCGAGGCGCTGGGGCTCCTGGAGAGCTACCGCACGGAGTTCGGCCAGGTCGTCACCTCGCGCCTGCACTGCTACCTGCCGTCGTGGTCGATCGGTGCGAACGTGCAGTTCACCCCGAAGAACCGCGCCGACGTGCGGTTCGCCGGCCTGCTCGACGCCGACGAGAACGACCTGAACGAGATGCGCGAGCGCATCCGTCGTCTGCTCGCGCCGGCGATGGCCCTCGTGCTCCAGGGCGCGTCGCGCGAGGAGGTCTACGCCGAGTGGCTCAAGACCGTCGCGCCGGAGGTCGCCCTGGCCGAGGAGCGGTTCGCCGCCCCGATCATGAAGCTGACCGCGTCCTTCGACGTCGACGAGGCGTGCCGGACGGCGCGCGCGTCGCGCGTGCTGACGCCGGCCACGGCGCCGCGCACCGGTGAGGTCGTCAACGTGGCGGTCGCGCTGGACGGCAACCTCAAGCAGGAGATGGAGATCGTCATCGGCGGTCTGGTCCAGCACTCGGACCGTCCGCTGCACGTCGTCGCCCTGACGCGCGACCACACCACGGAGGACCACGACCGGCTCGCCGGCCTGTTCCCCGAGGTCAGCTTCGAGTGGATCGCGTGCGACGACATCGACTACGGGCCGGTGCTCGGCATGCTCAAGCACATCACGGTCTCCACGATGGACCGCCTGCTGCTGCCGGAGCTGCTCCCGGACCTCGACCGCGTGGTCTACCACGACATCGACGCGCTGACCGTCAAGGACATCGCGACGCTGCACGACATCGAGCTCGGCGGCTCCCCGCTCGCCGCCCGCCCGTCCGTCGGGCACGGCGTGCGCAGCGGCCTCGGCAACATCCTGAAGCAGGGCCGCCGCCTGACGGAGGAGCCCGTCGTCGCCAACGAGTTCTTCCGCGCGATGTACCAGCGGCACCCGAACGACTTCGACGGCTTCAACGCGGGCATCCTGCTCATGGACCTCGCGCAGATGCGGTCGGAGGGCTTCACCGCCGACTACGTCGCGTACGTGGAGACCTACGGTCTCAACGACCAGGAGATCCTGAACTGCTACGCCGGCTCCCGGTACCGAAAGATCGAGCCGGCCTGGAACAACTGGCCCACGCAGGAGACGGTGACCGACCCGAGCATCGTCCACTGGGCGGGCTGGCTCAAGCCCTGGAACCAGGAGCTGTACGTCAAGTACCGCGAGCTCTGGGACAAGGGCAGCGCGTTCGTCGAGTCGCGGCGCGCCGCGGCCTGACGATGAGCCCGGGCCCGGACGAGGCACCGCACCGCGAGGTGCGGGGCCTGTCTCTT
>NZ_JBHWZO010000368.1:0-4765 GCF_042728455.1 Promicromonospora sp. NPDC060204 | reverse complement strand
GCTTTCCGCCCCCGGAGAGCGGAGAAACCCCAGCCTCAAAGGTGAGGTGGACGACGGCGGGTACGCCGGCGCGGCTGGTCTAGTCTCGGGAGATGAGCGCTGTGACTCTCGGCATCCCGTCGGTGCGAGGCGTGCCCCGGCGCGCGGCCACGCCGGCGGGCCGGCCGCGCCCGGAGACGCCGCTGCTGGTCGACCGGTACGGGCGCGTCGCGCGCGACCTGCGGGTGTCGATCACGACGGCCTGCTCCCTGCGCTGCACGTACTGCATGCCCGCCGAGGGCCTGCCCCTGGTGCCGCGCGACGAGCTGATGACGCCGGAGGAGATCGGGCGGCTCGTCGGCGTCGGCGTGCACGACCTCGGTCTCCGCGACATCCGGTTCACGGGCGGCGAGCCGCTCATGCGGCGCGACCTGGAGCAGATCATCGGCGCGGCCCGCACAGCGGCCGACGACGCGATGCGCGCCCTCGGCTCCGACGAGCACGTCCGCATCGCCATGACGACGAACGCGCTCGGGCTGGACAAGCGCGTGGACGCCCTGGTCGCGGCCGGGCTGGACCGGATCAACGTCTCGCTGGACACGGTGGACCGCGAGGCGTTCGCGACCCTGACCCGGCGCGACCGCCTCGACGACGTGCTCAAGGGGATCCAGGCGGCGCTGACCGCCGGGCTGTCGCCCGTCAAGATCAACGCGGTGCTGCTGCCCGAGACCCTGGAGGGCGCCGCCGACCTGCTCGCCTGGTCCGTCGCGCACGGCTGCAACCTGCGCTTCATCGAGGAGATGCCGCTCGACGCCGACGGGCGCTGGACCCGCGACGACGTCGTCAGCGCGGCCGACCTGCTGGCGGTGCTCCAGGAGCGGTTCACGCTGACCCCCGCGGGCCGCGAGGACCCGTCCGCCCCGGCCGAGGAGTGGCTGGTCGACGACGGCCCCGCCACCGTCGGGATCATCGCGTCCGTCACCCGCTCGTTCTGCGGGGCCTGCGACCGCACCCGGCTGACCGCCGAGGGCACCGTGCGCTCGTGCCTGTTCGGCAACGAGGAGACGGACCTCAAGTCCCTGCTGCGCGCCGGTGCCACGGACGACGAGGTGGGCGACGCGTGGCGGGCCGCCATGTGGGCCAAGCCCCGCGCCCACGGCAGCGACGCCGTCGAGCTGGCCGCGGACGCCTTCGCCGAGACCGAGCGCAGCATGGGCGCCATCGGCGGCTGACATGACCGGCACGTGACGTCCCGTCGTCCCAGGTGACCCCCGGGAGACGCCCGCGTGTACGTTGCCGGAAGCCTCGGCCACCCGGCCGCCAAAAAGCCGCATAACGCCCAGACGGGTTCCTAGGCTCCCGGCACGTGACCACCATCGCGACGCCACGGGCGCCGGAGGACCCCGGCGCCCCGCCGGCCGGATCCGCGGCCCCGGAGCGCACAGCACCGCGGCGCCCGCGCCGCAGCCGCCTCGCGGCCGGCCGCCGGCGCACCGCCCTCCTCTGGGCGCTGCTGCTCGCCGGCCCCAACATCGCCCTCCTGCTCGTCTTCGTGTACCGGCCGCTGGTCGAGAGCCTCTACCTCTCGACCCTGCAGTGGAACCTCGGCTCGCCCACCGCGCGGTTCGTGGGGCTCGGCAACTACGTCGAGTGGTTCACCGCGCCCACCACCGGGCGGGTCGTCACCACCACCCTCGTCTTCACCGTCGCGACCGTCGGCGGCGCCATGGTCCTGGGCCTCGGCCTGGCCCTGCTGCTGAACCGCAGGCTGCGCGGCCGGGGTGTCGCCCGCACGGTCGCGTTCGCGCCCTACGTGCTGGGCGGCTTCGCCGTCGGCATCCTCTGGCTCTTCATGTTCGACCCGCGCTACGGCCTGATCCAGGAGGTGCTCGGCTGGGTGGGCATCGCCTCCCCCGACTGGTACACGAGCCGGCCCTGGCCGCTGGTCATGGTCATCGTCGTCTACCTGTGGAAGAACCTCGGGTACGTCGCCCTCATCTACCTGGCGGGCCTGCAGGCGGTGCCGCAGGACCTCAAGGACGCCGCCGCCATCGACGGCGCGTCCGCCGCCCGCACGCTGCGCTCGGTCGTGCTGCCGCTGCTCACGCCGACGACGTTCTTCCTGCTCGTGACGATGCTGCTCAGCTCCCTGCAGTCCTTCGACACCATCAAGGCCATGACGCAGGGCGGCCCCCTCGGGTCCACCACCACGCTCATGTACTCGATCTACGTCGAGAGCTTCGTCAACGGCCGCGCCGGGTACGCGTCCGCCGTCGCCACCGTCCTGTTCCTCGTGCTGCTCGCCGTCACCGCCGTGCAGCTGCGGTTCGTCCAGCAGAAGGTGCACTACGCATGACCGCCGCCACGCTCCCCCGCCCCGGCACCCCGGCAGCGGCGACCAACCCGGCCCGACGACGGCGCTCGCCGCAGGTCGGCGGCTACCTCACGATGATCTTCGCGACGATCGTGCTCGGCGCGCCGCTGCTCTGGATGGCGCTCGCCAGCCTCAAGGCCCCCGACGAGCTCTACCAGCTCCCGCTGCAGTGGCTCCCGGCCCACCCGGACCTCGACAACTACGCACAGGCCGCGGGCGCCATCCCGCTCGGCCGGCTGCTCGTCAACAGCATCGGCCTGACGATCGTCGGCGCGGGCCTCAAGGTCGCGCTCGGCCTGTGCTGCGCGTACGCGCTCGTCTTCCTGGACTTCCCGTTCCGCAAGGTCGTGTTCGGGCTGGTCATCGCGACGCTGATGATCCCGCCGCAGATCACGATCATCCCCAACTACACCCTGGTGGCGAGCCTCGGCTGGCTCAACACCTACCAGGGCATCCTCGTGCCGGGCCTGGCCAGCGCGTTCGGCACCTTCCTCTTCCGCCAGCACTTCCTCACGCTGCCGCGGTCCGTCCTGGAGGCGGCCGAGCTCGACGGCGCGGGGCACTGGCGCAAGCTGTGGCGGTTCGTGGTGCCGATGAGCACGCCGACGCTCGCCGCCGTCGCCCTGGTCTCCGTCGTGACGGAGTGGAACGACTACCTGTGGCCGTTCCTCGTGGTCGACGACCCCGGCAAGATGACGCTGCCCGTGGGGCTCACCCTGCTGCAGAACACCGACGGCATGACGAACTGGGGCGTGCTGCTCGCCGCCACGGTCGTCGTGACCCTCCCCATCCTGCTGGTCTTCCTGGTCCTGCAGCGCCGGCTCGTCGCCGGCCTCACTGCGGGCGCCGTCACCGGCTGAGCCCCCTCTCCTTCCCCTCCCTCAGCGCCCGGAACCGGGTGCGCCGTACCGGAACGAAACCAAGGAGCACCCCCGTGTCCCACCGTCCTGCCCGCAGGGCCGCCCGGCGCCCCCGCGCCGCCGTCGTCACCGCGCTCGCCGCGCTCACCGCCCTGACCGCCGCCGGGTGCGCCGGCCCGAGCGTCGGCGCGACCGGCGGCTCCGACGAGGCCTCGGCCGAGGCCGTCGACTGGTCGCAGGTCGAGCCCGCCAAGGAGATCACCTGGTGGTCCAACCACCCGGGTGCGTCCCAGGAGGTCGAGCAGCAGCTCATCGACGACTTCAAGGCCGAGAGCGGGATCAGCGTCAAGCTGGTCACCGCCGGCGCCGACTACGACGAGGTCGCCCAGCGGTTCCAGGCCGCCTCGCAGACGGACGACCTGCCGGACCTGGTCATCGCCTCGGACGTGTGGTGGTTCCGCTACCACCTGAACGACCAGATCATGCCGGTCGACGACGTCATGGAGTTCCTGGACGCCGACGCCGCCGACTTCCAGCCCGCGCTCTACTCCGACTACGAGTACGAGGGCCGGCACTGGGCCGTGCCGTACGCCCGCTCGACGCCGCTGTTCTACTACAACAAGGACCTGTGGAACGCCGCCGGCCTGCCCGACCGCGGCCCGGAGACCTGGGCCGAGCTCGAGGAGTGGGACGCCTCCCTGAAGAAGGAGGTGCCCGAGAAGGGCTCGACGTTCGGCCTGTCGACCGGCCCGTCGTGGGGCGCCTGGTGGTTCGAGAACATGATCTGGGGCCAGGGCGGGGCGTACTCCGACGGCTTCGAGCTCACCCTCGACACCCCCGAGGCGATCGCGGGCGGCCAGTTCGTGCACGACCTCTTCCACAAGTCCGGCGTCGCCACCCTGTCGGCCGACGACGCGATGGCCGACTTCTCGTACGGCCTCATCGCCTCCACCATCGGCTCCACGGGCTCGCTCAAGGGCGCGCTCGACGCCGCGAAGTTCGAGGTCGGCACGGCCTACCTGCCCGACGGCCCGCAGGGCGGCGGCACCCCGACCGGTGGCACCGGTCTGGCCATCCCGTCGTCCAAGACGCCCGAGGAGCAGCTCGCGGCCGCGATGTTCCTGGAGTTCCTCACGAACACCGAGAACACCGCCACCTTCTCGCAGGCCACCGGCTACATGCCCGTGCGCACCTCCGCGGTGGAGAGCGACACCATGAAGGCCACCTACGAGGAGACGCCGCAGTTCCGCACCGCGGTGGACCAGCTCGCCGACAAGGCCCGCAAGCAGGACGACGTCCGCGTCTTCGTGCCCGGCGCCGACGCCCTGCTCAACGACGCCCTGGAGCAGATCATCATCGAGGGCGCCGACCCGGCCACGGCGTTCGAGTCGGTCACGCCGCGCATCGAGACGGCGTACACCGAGAACGTCGAGCCCTACCTCGACGCGCAGGACTGACGTGACCGCGCCGACCACCGGGCCGCCGGGCGGCCCGGGTCCGCCGCGAGCAGCAGGGCGAGGTGGGCGGCGTGGTCCATGGGGGGCTCCTTGCG
>NZ_JBHWZO010000367.1:0-4792 GCF_042728455.1 Promicromonospora sp. NPDC060204 | reverse complement strand
CGGGTTCGTCCCGTGCGGAGCCGGGCAGGCGCTCTACTTGGCGGTTTCTCGGGCGCATCTCACACCCGATTCGTTTTGACCCCCCGTAGACACGCGGGTAACCTAGGAATCCGTGCCTGCGCCGTCGGGCCGCACCTCTTGAAGGCCGCCGCAAGGTGGCTTCGGAAAGCGGCCGATGTGAGTGCGTGGGCACCCCGGCAAGAACCTCCCGGAGCACGTACGTGCCCCGGTGGTGGAGCCGGGCCATCGAGCCGGTGGTAAGTGGCGTAGCAGTCCCCGTGCGGGGCTGTGGGTGCCGCATGCGATCGGCACGCACAAGCCAGAACCATTGACGGGGACGCCGGCAGGGCGTCGCCGAAGCTCAAGAAGACGACGGAGACGTAGTGCCTACGATCCAGCAGCTCGTCCGCAAGGGGCGGACCTCGAAGGCCGGGAAGTCGAAGACTCCGGCCCTCAAGGGCTCCCCCCAGCGGCGCGGCGTGTGCACCCGTGTGTACACCACCACCCCCAAGAAGCCGAACTCGGCCCTCCGCAAGGTCGCCCGTGTGAAGCTCTCCTCGCAGGTCGAGGTCACCGCGTACATCCCCGGTGTCGGCCACAACCTGCAGGAGCACTCCATCGTGCTCGTGCGCGGCGGCCGTGTGAAGGACCTTCCCGGTGTCCGCTACAAGATCGTCCGTGGCGCGCTCGACACGCAGGGCGTGAAGGGTCGCAAGCAGGCTCGGTCTCGTTACGGCGCCAAGAAGGAGAAGAGCTGATGCCCCGCAAGGGTCCGGCCCCGAAGCGGCCGCTCATCGTCGACCCGGTCTACGGGTCCCCGGTTGTCACGCAGCTGATCAACAAGGTCCTGCTCGACGGCAAGAAGTCGACCGCCGAGGCGATCGTCTACGGCGCCCTCGAGGGTGTCCGCTCCAAGACCGACGGCGACCCTGTCGTGGTGCTGAAGCGCGCGCTCGACAACGTCCGTCCGGCTCTCGAGGTGCGCTCCCGCCGTGTCGGTGGCGCCACCTACCAGGTGCCGGTCGACGTGCGCCCGACGCGCGCCACCACGCTCGCGCTCCGCTGGCTCACCGACTTCTCCCGCGCTCGCCGCGAGAAGACGATGACCGAGCGTCTCATGAACGAGATCCTCGACGCGTCGAACGGTCTCGGTGCCGCGGTCAAGCGCCGCGAGGACATGCACAAGATGGCCGACTCCAACAAGGCCTTCGCGCACTACCGCTGGTAGTAGCTTCCGAGCGGCCCCGGGTCACCCCCGGGGCCGTCGGTGGATGCTTGACCGCCGGCCCCCAGCCCACCTTTAGACCAAGGGGTAAGACACCGTGGCACTCGACGTGCTGACCGACCTGAACAAGGTCCGCAACATCGGCATCATGGCCCACATCGATGCCGGAAAGACCACGACGACCGAGCGCATCCTGTTCTACACGGGTGTGAACTACAAGATCGGTGAGACGCACGACGGTGCGTCGACGATGGACTGGATGGAGCAGGAGCAGGAGCGCGGCATCACGATCACGTCCGCCGCGACGACCTGCTACTGGAAGAACAACCAGATCAACATCATCGACACGCCGGGCCACGTCGACTTCACGGTCGAGGTGGAGCGGTCGCTCCGCGTGCTGGACGGCGCGGTTGCCGTGTTCGACGGCAAGGAGGGTGTCGAGCCCCAGTCCGAGACGGTGTGGCGGCAGGCGGACAAGTACGACGTCCCGCGCATCTGCTTCGTCAACAAGATGGACAAGCTCGGCGCTGACTTCTACTTCACTGTCGACACGATCATCAACCGCCTCAAGGCGAAGCCGCTCGTCATCCAGCTCCCGATCGGTGCTGAGAACGACTTCGAGGGCGTTGTCGACCTCATCGAGATGAAGGCGCTGACCTGGCGCGGCGACACCAAGATGGGCGAGGAGTACGAGGTCGAGGAGATCCCGGCCGACCTCGTCGAGAAGGCGCAGCAGTACCGTGCCGAGCTCATCGAGGCCGTCGCCGAGGCGGACGACGAGCTGCTCGAGAAGTTCCTCGGTGGCGAGGAGCTCACGATCGCCGAGATCAAGAGCGGCATCCGCAAGCTCGTCATCTCGTCCGCGGCCTTCCCGGTCCTGTGCGGCTCGGCGTTCAAGAACAAGGGCGTGCAGCCCATGCTCGACGCCGTCATCGACTACCTGCCGTCGCCGCTCGACGTGCCGGCCGTCGAGGGTCACGACGTGAAGGACGCCGAGAAGGTCGTCGTGCGCCGCCCCGAGGAGTCGGAGCCGTTCTCGGCTCTCGCCTTCAAGGTCGCCACGCACCCGTTCTTCGGCAAGCTCACCTACGTCCGCGTCTACTCGGGCAAGGTCGCGCAGGGCGCCCAGGTGCAGAACTCGACCAAGGGCAAGAAGGAGCGCATCGGGAAGCTCTTCCAGATGCACTCCAACAAGGAGAACCCGGTCGAGGAAGCCCACGCAGGGCACATCTACGCGTTCATCGGGCTCAAGGACGTCACCACCGGTGACACCCTGTCGGACCCGCAGAACCAGGTCATCCTCGAGTCGATGAGCTTCCCGGAGCCCGTCATCGACGTGGCCATCGAGCCGAAGACGAAGGCCGACCAGGAGAAGCTGTCGACCGCGATCCAGAAGCTCGCGCAGGAGGACCCGACCTTCCGCGTGAAGCTGGACGACGAGACCGGCCAGACCGTCATCGGCGGTATGGGCGAGCTCCACCTCGACATCCTCGTCGACCGCATGCGTCGCGAGTTCAAGGTCGAGGCGAACGTCGGCAAGCCGCAGGTCGCGTACCGCGAGACGATCCGCCGCACGGCGGAGAAGATCGACTACACGCACAAGAAGCAGACGGGTGGTTCCGGCCAGTTCGCCAAGGTCCAGGTGACCTTCGCGCCGCTGGAGACGTCGGAGGGCGAGCTCTACGAGTTCGAGAACGCCGTCACCGGTGGCCGCATCCCGCGCGAGTACATCCCGTCGGTCGACGCCGGTATCCAGTCGGCCATGCAGCAGGGTGTGCTGGCAGGCTTCCCGGTCGTCGGCGTGAAGGCGACGCTGATCGACGGTGCGTACCACGACGTCGACTCCTCGGAGATGGCGTTCAAGATTGCCGGTTCGATGGTCTTCAAGGAAGGCGTCAAGCGCGCCGACCCTGTCCTGCTCGAGCCGGTCATGGCCGTCGAGGTGCGTACGCCCGAGGAGTACATGGGCGACGTGATCGGCGACATCAACTCTCGACGTGGCATGATCCAGTCCATGGAGGACGCGACCGGTGTGAAGGTCGTTCGCGCCCAGGTGCCGCTCAGCGAGATGTTCGGCTACATCGGTGACCTCCGGTCGAAGACCCAGGGTCGCGCGGTGTACTCGATGCAGTTCGACAGCTACGCCGAGGTTCCCAAGGCAGTTGCCGAAGAGATCATCAAGAAGACCCGGGGCGAGTGAGTCCCCACAGGTCGACCCGCACAACCAACCTGTAGGAAAAACCGCACGCCCCGCAGTTGTAGGCTTCTTGGCCGAGCATCTGCAACGTTCGGAACATCTACCCAAGTCCCAGGAGGACCCCAGTGGCTAAGGCCAAGTTCGAGCGGACCAAGCCGCACGTCAACATCGGCACGATCGGTCACGTCGACCACGGTAAGACGACGCTGACCGCCGCGATCTCGAAGACGCTTGCGGACAAGTACCCGGAGCTCCCGGCGAACACGCAGCGCAACTTCGACGAGATCGACGCCGCGCCGGAGGAGAAGCAGCGCGGTATCACGATCAACATCGCGCACATCGAGTACGAGACGCCGAAGCGCCACTACGCGCACGTCGACGCCCCGGGTCACGCCGACTACATCAAGAACATGATCACCGGTGCCGCCCAGATGGACGGCGCGATCCTGGTGGTCGCCGCGACCGACGGCCCGATGGCCCAGACGCGTGAGCACGTGCTGCTCGCTCGCCAGGTCGGCGTGCCCTACCTGCTCGTGGCGCTCAACAAGTCCGACATGGTCGACGACGAGGAGATCCTCGAGCTCGTCGAGATGGAGGTCCGCGAGCTGCTGTCGTCGCAGGAGTTCGACGGCGACAACGCGCCGGTCGTTCGCGTCTCGGGCCTCAAGGCTCTCGAGGGCGACCCGGAGTGGGTCGAGAAGATCGTCGAGCTGATGGACGCCGTCGACGAGAACGTTCCGGAGCCGGAGCGCGACCTCGACAAGCCGTTCCTCATGCCGATCGAGGACGTCTTCACGATCACCGGTCGTGGCACCGTCGTCACCGGCAAGGTCGAGCGTGGAACCCTGGACATCAACTCTGATGTCGAGATCGTGGGTATCCGCGTTCCGCAGAAGACCACCGTCACGGGCATCGAGACGTTCCACAAGCAGATGGACCAGGCGCAGGCCGGCGACAACACCGGTCTCCTCCTGCGTGGCATCAAGCGCGAGGACGTCGAGCGTGGCCAGGTCGTCGTGAAGCCGGGTTCCATCACCCCGCACACGAACTTCGAGGCGCAGGTCTACATCCTGGGCAAGGACGAGGGTGGCCGTCACAACCCGTTCTACTCGAACTACCGCCCGCAGTTCTACTTCCGTACCACGGACGTCACCGGCGTCATCACGCTGCCCGAGGGCACCGAGATGGTCATGCCCGGCGACAACACCGAGATGTCGGTCGAGCTGATCCAGCCGATCGCCATGGAGGAGGGCCTGGGCTTCGCCATCCGCGAGGGTGGCCGCACGGTCGGATCGGGCCGCGTCACCAAGATCCTCAAGTGATCCTGGAGCACGGTCTCATCTGACGGAAGTCAGCTGAACGATGGGGCC
>NZ_JBHWZO010000366.1:0-4800 GCF_042728455.1 Promicromonospora sp. NPDC060204 | reverse complement strand
CGACCGACCGATCTCAAGGCATCCGACCGATCTCAGCTGTGCTGCTCTTCATCATGGAGCCCGACTGCTCGTTCAACGAAGAACGGAGAACCATCGTGCTGCGAAACATCCTGTTCGGGGGCCGCGCGCCCCAGCTCACCAGCCCTGCTCCGCCCGTCTCCCGACCCGCCGCCCGGCCGCCCCGGCGGCACGCGCTCGCCGCCGCGACGCTCGCGCTCGTCGTGGCCGGCCTCGGCCTCGCGGTCCCGGCGTCGGAAGCCGCCGGTGCCGCGCCCGCCGCCGAGGCCGCCCCCGCCGCCGTCTCCCGGCTGGGCACCTCCGGCAACAAGATCGTCAACGCCGCCGGCACCCCCGTCCAGCTGCGGGGCGTGTCCGTGCTGGCGCCGCGGCACAACGCCGAGTGCCCCGAGTGCCACCCGAGGCCGATCTCCGACGTGATCGACATGACCGTGTCCGACGGCTGGCAGTCCGACGTCGTGCGCCTGCCCGTCACGGTCTGGGGGTCGCTCAGCGTCGAGGACAACGTGGCCCAGTACGTGGACCCCTACGTGCAGCAGGCCGTGGACCTGGGCATCTACATCATCGTGGACCTGCACTACGTGTCCGACTACGGCAGCACGGGCGTGCCGCAGTCCACGGTCGCGGAGTTCTGGGACTACGTGGCGCCCTTGTACGCCGACGTGCCGAACGTCATCTACGAGGTGTTCAACGAGCCGGTCGCCCCCGCGAGCTGGGCCACCTGGAAGGCGTACATCCAGCCGGTGGTGGACGACATCCGGGCGGTCGCACCGGACACGCTGCTGCTCATGGGCGGCCCGCAGTGGAGCACGTACGTCAACCAGGCGGCGGCCGACCCGATCGCCGGGAACGACATCGCGTACGTCTACCACCTGTACCCCAACCAGGGGGACGCCACGGCCACGAACCTGGACGCCAAGTTCGGGAACGCGGCCCAGCAGATCCCGGTGATCCTGACGGAGTTCGGCTGGAACCCGCCCGGCGAGTTCTCCGACCCGACCGTCACGCAGGGCACGACGTCGGGCTGGGGCATCCCGCTGCGCCAGTACCTCGACGCCCGGCCGCACATCAGCTGGACGGCATGGATCTTCGACAACTACTGGAAGCCGCAGATGTTCGACCACGACTGGAACCTGCTCGGCGGCGAGCACCAGGGCGCGATGATCAAGGCGTGGCTCGCCGACCAGCCGTACGCGTCGCCGTGCGCCGACCACGCGGCGGTCGGGGCCACGGCGGTCGCGTCGTCGTCCAACAGCTCCACCACCGGCGCGGCCAGGGCGGTGGACGGCGACTGCACCAACGCGGGCCGCTGGCTGTCGGCGGCCGGGGACACCACGCCCACCCTGACGATCACGCTCGACGCGCCGACCGTCGTCGACCAGGTCGACGTGTACAGCGGGTTCATCGGCGGCGGCTCGGTCAACGTGCTGCGCGACTTCACGGTCGAGGTGCACACCTCCGCCGGGTGGCAGCAGGCGGGCGCCTTCGACGACAACACGCTCGGCCTGGTCAGCGTGCCCGGACCGGCAGCCGCCGTCGACCAGGTGCGGCTCGTGATCACGGACCCGTCGAACTACACCCCGGACGTGGCCCGGGTCTTCGAGGTGGCGGTCCGCGCGGGCTGACCCGAGCGCCGGGGCGGACGGCGGTGCCGCCCGCCCCGGTGGTCCTCGGCGACCAGCCGCCGGACCAGGGCGCTGCGGTTCCAGGACACCTGGCGGACGTCGATGAACGCGCGGATGCACGCCGCGCAGCCGTCCAGATGCCGCTCCAGCCGGTGCCGGCGGTAGGGGAGCAGCCGCCCCGAGAGGTAGTCGTGGATCGAGGCCCGCGTCGAGCGGCACTCGGGGCGCGGTACGCGGTCGCCGTGCCGCCCGGCGGTGCCTGACGGCCCGGTCCTGCTCGACGGTGCGGCGTCGTCCGACAGCCCGGCCAACGCGGTGCGGAGCCTGGCGACGTCGGCCCGACGCGCACCCGTGTTCGTCACGCGCACTGCCCCCTCTGCATAGAGTGTCCGGCCGGACCGGCCGGGCAATAGTGCCACTGCACACCAGGAGTTGTGCAAACGAACGGGTGATACGTGCTGACGGCGGTCCGGGAGCCGTGTCAGGGCCGTGTCAGCGTCGTGTCCGCGGGTACCGACAGCATCCTCGGCATGGAGAACCTGTCCGGCCCCACGGCCTTCGTCGAAGACACGCGTACCAACCGCGTCGCCGAGCTGCTGCTCGCCGAGCGCCACTCGCTGCCCCTTTCCATCGCGCTGCACCTCGTGCCCGGCGTCCTGATCGTCGCCGTCTACCTGCTCGTCGCCCAGCCGCTGGTGCGGGCCATCGACTACCCGTCGTTCCTCGGCTGGGCGATCGCCCTGGTCATCGTGCTCTACCCGCTCCAGTTCGGCCTGCTCTGGCTCGGCCGCTACCGCACCGGCCGCTACACCCTGCGGGGCGTGCTCGGCTACCTGGACAAGCCGGTCCCGCGCGGCCGCCTGATCGGCATGATCGCCGGCCTCATGGCCTGGTTCATCGTGCTGTCCTCGGTGCTCACCGTCCTGGACACCGCCGTCTTCGAGGCCTTCTTCACGTGGCTCCCGTTCGACGACGTCGGCGCCAGCGCCACCACGTACCTGGAGGGCAACGACCGCACGGTCATGATCATCACGCTGGCCGCGTCCATCCCGTTCACGGGCTTCACGCTGCCGCTCATCGAGGAGTACTGGTTCCGCGGCTTCCTGATGCCGCGCCTGGCCCACCTGGGCGCCTGGGCGCCGGTGCTCAGCACCGTCCTCTTCTCGCTCTACCACCTCTGGTCGCCCTGGGTGTTCCTGTCCCGCGTGATCTTCTTCTTCCCCGGCCCGTGGTTCGTCTGGAAGAAGCAGGACCTGCGGCTGTCGATCGGCATGCACGCCGGCACCACGCTGCTCATGGCCACCGGCGGCACCGTCGCCCTGATGCTGGGGGTCATGTGATGAGCGACCTCGCGATCGCGGTCTCGGGACTGCGCAAGACGTTCAAGGACAAGGTGGTGCTCGACGGCATCGACCTCGACGTCCGGGCCGGCACCATCTTCTCGCTGCTCGGCCCCAACGGCGCCGGCAAGACGACGACGGTGAACCTGCTGACCACCCTGACCCGGCCCGACGGCGGCACGGCACGCGTCGCCGGCCACGACCTCGCGACCGAGGCGAAGGCAGTGCGCGCCGCGATCGGCGTGACCGGCCAGTTCGCCGCCGTCGACGAGCTGCTCACGGGGACCGAGAACCTCCAGCTCATGGTCGATCTCAACGGCCGGGCCGGCGGCCGGTCCGTCGCGGAGCTGCTGGAGCGCTTCGAGCTGACCGAGGCGGCGCACAAGCCGGCGTCGACCTACTCGGGCGGCATGCGCCGCAAGCTCGACCTGGCGATGACCCTGGTGGGCGACCCGGGGATCATCTTCCTGGACGAGCCCACCACGGGCCTGGACCCGCGCAGCCGCCGCACCATGTGGGCGATCATCCGCGACCTGGTGGCCGACGGCGTGACCATCTTCCTGACCACGCAGTACCTGGAGGAGGCCGACCAG
Source organism: Promicromonospora sp. NPDC060204 (assembly GCF_042728455.1). NCBI lineage: Bacteria > Bacillati > Actinomycetota > Actinomycetes > Micrococcales > Promicromonosporaceae > Promicromonospora > Promicromonospora sp. NPDC060204. Next base: position 1,224 of record NZ_JBHWZO010000366.1, on the reverse strand, counting down.
CTCGCCGACCGGATCGCCGTCCTGGACCAGGGCCGCATCGTGGCCCAGGGCACGGCCGACGAGCTGAAGCGCCAGATCCCCGGCACCCACGTGCGGCTGCGGTTCGCCACGGTCGCGGAGCTCGACGCCGCCGCACGGGTCCTGGCCGACGCCACGCGGGACGACGACGCGCTCAGCCTGCGCGTGCCCGGCGACGGTGGCACCCGGTCCCTGCGCACCCTGCTGGACCGGCTCGACGAGTACTCCCTGAGCGCGGAGGAGCTGTCCGTGCACACCCCCGACCTGGACGACGTCTTCCTCGCCCTGACGGGACACGCCGCCGCCGCGCCGACCACACCGACGACCGACCCCACGACCGAGAAGGAGGCCGCCCGATGAGCGCCGCGCCCCACGCCGTCGTCATGCTGCGCCGGAACTTCAAGCACATCGCCCGCAACCCGACCGCCGTCTTCAACGCCGTGCTGATGCCGATCATCATCCTGCTGATGTTCGTCTACATGTTCGGCGACGCCTTCGACGTGGGCGTCGACTACATCGACTACGCGACCCCCGGCCTGATCCTGCTGGCCGTCTGCTACGGCCTCGGGTCCACGGCCACCGCGGTCAACTCCGACATGACCAAGGGGATCATCAACCGGTTCAAGGTCATGGACGTCTCGCGCAGCGCCGTGCTGACGGGCCACGTCGTGGCCAGCCTGCTCACCAACGTCGTGGCCGTCGCGGCCCTGCTCGGGGTGGCCTTCCTGCTCGGGTTCGGCCCCGCGGCGGGGGCTCTGGACTGGCTGGGCGTGGCCGGCATGGTGGTACTGCTCGGGTTCGCGACCGGCTGGCTGACCGTCGCGCTCGGCCTGGCCGCGAAGTCGCCCGAGACGGCGGGCCTGGCCTCCGTGCCGCTGGTCATGCTGCCGTTCTTCAGCAGCGCGATCGTCCCGGCCGACACGATGGGCCCCGGGCTGGCGCAGTTCGCGAAATACCAGCCGTTCACGCCGATCATCGAGACCGTCCGGGGGCTGCTCGCCGGCACGCCGTCGCTCGGCACCGCACTGGTCGCCGTCGGCTGGTGCGTCGCGATCGCCCTGGTGGGCTACGTCTGGGCGGGCGCCACGTTCACGAAGCGAGCGTGACCGCGACGAGCCGCTCCCAGCCCGGCTCGTGCCCCGAATCCCGCCCTGTCGCCAGCCCCGACTCCCGTCCCGCCCGAGCCGCCTCGGCGAACCCCGTGTC
>NZ_JBHWZO010000365.1:0-4802 GCF_042728455.1 Promicromonospora sp. NPDC060204 | reverse complement strand
CGTTGACCACAGCAGCTGCTGCCAGGAGGGGCACCTCACTGGCAGCGACTGCTGTGGTCAACACCCGCGCCTGCGCGGCCGGCCGGACGGCGGCCGGGCGCGGCCGGCGGCCGGTCGTCAGCGCGGGGGCTTGACCGCCAGGACCGGGTGCTCGGCCTGGAGCAGGATGCGCTGCGCCACCGAGCCCATGATGAACTTGCCCACCGTACTGCGTCGGCGCAGGCCGATCACGATGAGCGAGGCGTCGTGCTGCTCGGCGAGGTCGAGGATCTCGTCGGTGAAGTCGTCACGGTGCGTGCCGCGCACGAGCTGCGCCTTCACCCCCGCCGCCGCGGCCTGCGCGAGTACCCGGTCGAGGTCCTCCTCGGCGGCGACCGTGGACTCGACCAGCGAGCCCTCCCGCGCCGAGTTCACGACCAGCAGGTCCTCGTCCCGCAGGCCCGCCTCGACGATCGCCGCCTGCACGGCGGCCTCCCCCGCGGGCGTGGGGACGTAGCCAACGACGATGCTCATACGGACTCTTCCTCTCGGTTCTTCGCCGACGCACCGGCGTCCGACGTCCCAGCAACAGCCCCACCAGCAACAGCCCCACCGACAACAGCCCCGCCCGCCCGCCGGTCGCGGACGGCACGGATCAGGGGCAGCACGGCCACCACCACGAACACCACCAGCAGCGTCGCCGAGATGGGCCGCGTGAAGAAGCCGGCGGCCGACCCGTCGAACATCAGCAGCGAACGCCGCAGGCTGGACTCCAGCAGCGAGCCGAGCACGAACGCCAGCACGAGCGGCCCCGGCTCGAACCCGAACTTCTTCATCAGGTACCCGACGGCGCCGAAGACGACGACCAGCAGCACGTCGAACACGGAGTTGTTGATGGTGTAGGCGCCGACCATCGTGATCAGGGCCGTCACGGGCGCCAGGATCGCGGCGCGCACCCGCAGGATGCGCACGAACACGCCTACCAGCGGGATCGACATGATGAGCAGCAGCACGTTGCCGATGTACATCGAGTTGACCACGCCCCAGAACAGCTCGGGGTGCTCGGTCACGAGCTGCGGCCCGGGCGTGATGCCCTGGATCAGGAGCGCGCCGAACATGAGCGCCATGGTCGCGTTGGCGGGGATGCCGAGCGTGAGCAGCGGGATGAACGAGCTGGTGGCGGCGGCGTTGTTCGCCGTCTCCGGCCCGGCCACGCCCTCGATGGCGCCCTTGCCGAACCGGCTCGGGTCCTTGGCCCGCTTCTTCTCGGCGGCGTAGGCGGCCATGGAGGCGATGGTCGCGCCGCCGCCGGGCAGGATGCCGAGGAAGAACCCGAGCACCGACCCGCGGGTCACGGCGCCCGACGACTCCTTGAGGTCCTTGCGCGACGGCCAGACGTTGGCCACCTTCCCGGGCGCGTGCACGGCACGGTGCCGCTCCTCCAGGTTGTAGAGGATCTCGCCGAGGCCGAACAGGCCCATGGCCACGGGCACGAAGTCGATGCCGTCGGCCAGGCTGAGGTTGTCGAAGGTGAAGCGTTCGGCGCCCGTGAAGGCGTCGCGCCCGACCGTGGCCAGCAGCAGGCCGATCGCCGCGGCGATCAGCGCCTTGAGCCGCGCGCCGGACGCGATGGTCGAGACCAGGAGGATGCCCAGCAGGGCCAGGGCCGCGTACTCGGGCGGCCCGAAGTCGAGGGCGAAGCCGGCCACGACCGGGGCGAGGAAGGTCAGCCCGACGATGGCGACGGTGCCACCGATGAACGACCCGACGGCCGCGACGCCGAGCGCCGTGCCCGCCCTGCCCTGTCTGGCCATGGCGTGCCCGTCGAGCACCGTCACCACCGAGCTGGCCTCGCCGGGCAGGCGGAGCAGCACGGACGTGATGGTGCCGCCGTACTGCGCGCCGTAGAAGATGCCGGCGAGCATGATGATCGCGGTGACTGGCTCCACGCCGTACGTCAGCGGGAGCAGGATGGCGATCGTGGCCGCCGGGCCAAGGCCCGGCAGCACCCCGATGAGCATGCCGATGACCACACCGAGCAGGCAGTACAGGAGGTTGGTCGGTTCGAGCACGACGGCGAAGCCGGCGGCTACGTTCTGCAGTGATTCCACGTGCGTTTCCCTTGCGGATCAGACCTGCGGTGCGGTCAGAAGAGGTGCGGGACGTTGGTGCTGAGCGCCCCGACGAAGACCCCGTAGAGCACCCCGACCACGAGCACCGAGTACAGGACGGCGGAGCGCCAGGACTCGCCGCCCAGGAACTTCATCCAGATCAGGCTCAGCAGCAGGGCGGGGATCTCGAAGCCGATCACCGGCAGCAGCGCCACGAGCCCCAGGAGGGTCGCGAGGCCGACCAACGAGAGCCACGAGTACCGGGAGAACTTCTCCCCGTCGCCGCCCCGCCGTCCGACGACGACCTGGGCGAGCGACAGCACCACCACGGCGACGCTGATCGCGAGCGGCCACAGGCCGGCGCCCGGCTTGGTCAGTGTGCCCAGGCCCAGCCCGACCGCCGTCACGGCGCCCAGGACGCCGATCGCGGTCGTGACCAGGCTGGCCGCGAGGTTGGCGACCGGCCCGGCGGGCGGCGGCGTCTCCTCGGCCCACTCGTCGACGAGGGCCTGGGCCGGGTCGGCGGGCGCGACGGCAGCTCCGCCGTCCGCACCGCCGTCCGAGCTGCCGTCCGGCGTGCCCTTCGAGCTGCCGTCCACGCGTTCCTCCTTGGTTGCCGTTGCCACGAGGGATCAGCCCTCTGCGAGGCTGATGTCGTACTCCTCGGTGAGCGCCCGGTACTTGTCGGCGAGCTCGGTCCACTCCGTGGTGACCTCGTCGCCCGAGATCTCGTGGGGCGTCAGCAGGTTGTTCTCGTTGAACGACGTGTAGGTGTCCGAGGCGATGGCGGCGTCGATCGACTCGACGAGCCGGGCCTTGACGTCCTCCGGCAGGCCCTTCGGGGCGGCCAGGGCGCGGTACTGCGACACGGGCACGTCGTAGCCCTCCTCGACGGCGGTCGGCACGTCGGGCAGGAACTGGTTGCGCTCGGCCGAGAAGGCCAGCAGCGGCACCACCTTCCCGGCGTCGATCTGGGGCTTGGCCTCACCAAGCTGCACCGTGGCCACCTGGACCTGGTCGCCGACGACGGCGGTCAGCGCGGGCGAGCCCGAGTCGAACGGGACGGCCGTGCCGTCGATCTCCGCCTGCGCGAAGAGCGCCGCCTGGGCGAGCTGCGAACCGGTGCCCACGCCCGTGGTGCCGTACTTGATCTCGCCGGACGCGCCCTTGAGGTCGTCCAGGTTCTCGAACCCGGAGTCGACGCTGGCCAGCAGCACGTAGTCGTCCTGCGAGAGCCCCTTGAGGACGTCGAGCTTGCCCAGGTCCACGGCCTCGTCCTCGGACACGGCCAGCGGCGTGATAGTGATGAGGGAGGCGTTGAGCAGCACCAGCTCGTACCCGTCGGCGGGCTTGCCCGCGACCTCCTCGGTCGCCACGGCGCCGTTGGCCCCGGCCCGGTTGACGACGGGGACGGCGACGCCGAGGTCCTCCGCCATGCCCTCGGCCACGGCCCGGGCGATGAGGTCGGTCGACCCACCGGCGTCCTGCCCCACGGTGATCGTCACCGGGCCGGACGGGAAGTCTTCACCCTCGCCGCCACCGGCGGCACCCACGTTGCCGCCGCACGCGGCGAGCGTCAGGGCGGCGAACGCGGCGGTGGCGCCCAGCGCGACCCTGCTGGTCAGCGGGCTGCGGCGGGCACCGGAAGGCGCGCCGCGGCGCGGGGTTCGGGGGGTAGGAGTTGTCATCACAGCTCTCCTCGTTGAGATCTCCGACGGGCAGGTGCCGGTCGGGCGTTGAGCATAGGAAGCCCATACGATGCCTGTCTAAGCCTCTTACTGCATTGCTTGATTCTCGGAATGCATCAATCCCGGAAAGGCCATCGTGTACACGCTCGATCAGGTCCGCTGCTTCCTCGCCGTCGCGGAAGAGCTCCACTTCGGCCGCGCCGCGGAACGACTCAACATGACCCAGCCGCCGCTGAGCCGTCAGGTCCAGAAGCTGGAACGCGCCGTCGGCGTCCCCCTGCTGGAACGCGACAACCGCCACGTCGAGCTGACGACGGCGGGCGCGGTGTTCCTTGAGGAGGCCCGCCGCCTCCTGACCGCCGCCGACGCCGCCCCCGCGCTCGCCCGCAAGATCGCCGCCGGCCGCGCGGGCGTGCTGCGCCTCGGCTTCACCGCCGCCTCCGGGTTCAGCCTGCTGGGCACGCTGGTGCAGGAGATCGCCGAGTTCATGCCCGACGTCGACCTCGACCTCCAGGAGCTCGTCACGATCGAGCAGATCGAGGCGATCCGCCGCGGTGAGCTCGACCTGGCGCTCGGCCGGCCGCCGTTCGACCAGGAGAGCTTCGACTCGCGGCTCCTGCTCTCGGAGGACCTGGTGCTGGCCGTGCCGCCCGGGCACGCGCTGACCCGGCTGGACCGGCCCGTGACCGCCGCCGACCTGCGGGACCAGCCCGTCGTCGGGCACCACCCCACCAAGGCGCGGTACTTCTACGACATGGTGGTGCGCTACATCGCCGTCGAGCACGGCAACGTGGTGCACGTCGTCAGCCAGATCCTGACGATGTGCTCGCTCGTGGCGGCCGGACGCGGCGTGGCGTTCGTCCCGGAGTCGGCCCGCCTGCTGGGCCTGCCGGGCGTCACGTTCGTGGAGCTCGACGTCCCCCACGGCGTGGTGGAGCTGCACGCCATCTGGAACCGGGACTCGAAGAACCCGGCCCTCCACGAGTTCCTCCGCTTCCTCACCCCCTCCCGTTGAGTGCTGGCT
>NZ_JBHWZO010000364.1:0-4850 GCF_042728455.1 Promicromonospora sp. NPDC060204 | reverse complement strand
GGCTTTCTTCGCTTTCAGGCTGCTGAGAGCGAAGAAACCCGGGCCTCAAAGGTGATCAGGCTTCCGCATCTCCCGCGAGCAGCGGTACCGTGGCCCCGCCAACGCGGGGAGCTCGGGGTAGCCGGGCTGAGAGGAAGGCCTGGGCACCACGCCCGACGCCGTCGACCCGATCACTTGAACTGGGTAATGCCAGCGGAAGGACGTGCCTGGCGGCACGGGCGTTCGGTCGAGGCCGTCCCCTGCGCAGGGGACGTGGTCGCGCGCCCCCTGTCAGGAACCGGCGACCTCTGGCATGCCCGTGCACGGAGGTCGCACATGCTCGCCGAGATCCAGGTCTCTCCCCGCCCCAGCGGCACGCCCGACGCGAAGTACGCGCACGTCGACGCCGCCATCGCCGTCATCCAGGCCTCCGGGCTCACCTACGAGGTGGGCGCCATGGGCACGTTCGTCCAGGGCAGCCCCGACGAGGTGTGGGCGCTGCTGCGCGCCGTCCACGAGGCGACGCTCGCCGCCGGCGCGGACGGCGTCCAGTCCAACATCAAGGTCAGCCAGGGCGCCGACGACGCCGGCCCCACCATCGCGGACCTCGTCACCAAGTTCCGGGCGTGAGCACGCGCGCCGTCGCGCGGCGGGCCGGGCGCGTGCTCGCCCCGCTGCTGACCGTCGCGGCGCTGCTCACGGTGTGGGAGGGCTGGGTGCGCCTCGCGGGCGTGCCCGAGTTCGTGCTGCCCGCGCCGTCCCAGGTGGCCCGCACCGCCGTCGAGGTGGCGCCGCTGCTCGGGCCGCACGTCGTGACCACGCTGACCGAGGCCGCGGCCGGGCTCGCGCTCGGCGCGGTCGCCGGCCTGCTGCTGAGCATCGTGGTCACGGCCTCCCGGGTGACCGGCGACGCGGTGTACCCGCTCGTCGTGCTCACGCAGACGGTGCCGGTCGTCGTGCTCGCGCCGCTGATGATCCTGTGGGCGGGCTTCGGCCTGCTGCCCAAGGTGATCCTGGTGTCGCTCACCGTCTTCTTCCCCGTCCTGGTCTCGGCGGTGGGCGCGATGCGCGCCGTCGACGCCGAGCACTCCGACATGGTCGCCGGCCTGGGCGGTACCCGCCTGGACCAGTTCCTGCTGGTCCGCCTGCCCGCGTCGGTCCCCGGCGCGCTCGCGGGCCTCCGGGTCGCCGCGACCTACGCGGTGGGCGCGGCCGTGGTCGCCGAGTACCTCGCCGGGCAGTCCGGCCTCGGCGTGTTCGTGCAGCGGTCCCGCAAGGCGTACGCCGTGGACCAGATCTTCGTGGGCGTCGTGCTGATCGCCCTCCTGTCCGGCCTGTTCTTCGCCCTCGTCGCCGCGCTCACGCGCGTCGCGACGCCGTGGCAGAGAGGAAAATCATGAACCTGCCCCGTACCCCCGCCCTGGCCCTCGCCGCGCTCGCGCCCCTGGCGCTCGCCGGCTGCGGTGCCGCCGCGGGTTCGGCCGACGCGGCGTCCGACGGCGGCCTGCGCGAGGTCACCGTCGTGCTCGACTGGACGCCCAACACCAACCATTCCGGCCTCTACCTGGCCCAGTCCGAGGGCTGGTTCGAGGAGGAGGGGCTCGACGTCGAGATCGTCGAGCCGGGCGAGACCTCCGGCCTGCAGCTCGTCGCGGCGGGTCAGGCCGACTTCGCGTACTCCGTGGCGGAGGGCCTGGTCCCGGCGCGGGCGGCGGGCGCCGACGTCGTCTCCGTCGCGACCGTGATCGAGCACAACACGTCGTCCCTGATCAGCCTCGCGGACGACGGGATCGCGCGGCCCAGGGACCTGGAGGGCAAGCGGTACGGGTCCTACGAGTCCGACCTCGAGAAGGCCCTGATCAGCAAGCTCGTGGAGTGCGACGGCGGCGATCCCGCGGAGGTCGAGTTCACGCCGCTGGTCAGCGACGACTTCCGCATCGGCCTCACCGAGGACCAGTTCGACACCGCCTGGGTGTTCGACGCCTGGGACACGATCCGGCTGGGCGAGGTGGACGGGCTCGACGTCGACACGATCGCGTTCCGCGACCACCTCGACTGCATCCCGGACTGGTACACGCCGCTCGTGGCGACGTCCCGGTCGCTGCTGGACGAGGAGCCGGACGTCGCCCGCGGGTTCCTGGCCGCGCTCGCGCGCGGGTACGACGAGGCGGCGGCCGACCCCGACCGGGCGGCCCAGGTGCTGCTGGAGGCCGCGCCCGAGCTCGACCCGGAGCTGGTCGGGGCGAGCGCGCGGTGGCTCGGCCCGCTGTACGCGTCCGGCGAGTGGGGCGTGCAGCGCGCCGAGGTGTGGGACGGGTTCGTCGGCTTCCTCGAGGAGGAAGGGCTGACCGAGCCCGGGTTCGACACGAACGCGGCCTGGACCGACGACTACCTGCCGGGCGCGGGCGGCTCCGACGATGCGGGTGACGCCGACGCGGGCGACACCGACGCGGCCGGCCGGCCGTGAGCGTGCTCGCGGCACGCGGGCTGAGCGTCCGGTTCGGCGGCGTCCTGGCCCTGGACGGCGTGGACCTCGCGGTGGCCGACGGGGAGTTCGTCGCCGTCGTCGGCCCCTCGGGGTGCGGCAAGTCGACGCTGCTGCGCGCGCTCGGCGGCATGCTGCCGCCGGGCGCGACGGTCTCGGGGGAGCTCACGCTCCCCACGCTGCCGGACGGCGGAGCCGCCACCGCGTGGATGCCGCAGCGGGACGGACTGCTGCCGTGGCGCCGGGCGTGGTCCAACGCCCTGCTCGGCGCCCGGATCGCGCGGGTGCCGCGGGCCGACGCCGAGGCGCGTGCCGCCGAGCTGTTCGAGACGTTCGGCCTGGCGGGCTTCGAGCGGGCATGGCCCCACGAGCTGTCGGGCGGGATGCGGCAGCGGCTCGCGCTGCTCCGCACCTGCCTGGCCGGGCGGCCCGTGCTGCTGCTCGACGAGCCGTTCGGCGCGCTGGACCCGATCACGCGGCGGCGGATGAACGAGTGGCTGGCGGGGGTCGGGCTCGCCGACGCCGGCCGTCCGGGCGCGCCGTCCGCCGGCGTCGGGCAGCGGGCCGTGGTGCTCGTGACGCACGACGTGGACGAGGCCCTCGCCCTGGCCGACCGCGTGGTGGTGCTCGGCGCGCGGCCGGGCCGGGTGGTGCTGGACGCCGCCGCCCCGAGCAGGGACGAGGTGCTGGCCGCGCTCGAACGGCTGCCGCGCTAGCGGTTCCGCGTCGGAGCCTGGCGGTCAGCGCTCGGCGGTCAGCCCTCTGCGAGCACGGCGGCGATCAAGCCCGGGAACTTGTCGTCGAGCTCGTCGCGGCGGAGCTGGATCGCGTGGGTGCGGCCGTGCACGATCGTGCGCGTGAGGCCCGCCTCGCGCAGCGTGCGGAAATGGTGCGACATGGTCGACTTGGTGAGCTCCAGGCCCCAGGCGTCGAGGGTCTTGGGCTTGGGCTCGCCGTCGGCCAGCTTGTGCACGATCTGCAGGCGCACCGGGTCGCCGAGGGCCTTGAGCACGTCGACGAGCTCGACCTCGGCCATGTCCGGGCTGGGGTAGTCACCCATCACTCACCTCGACATCGGTCCGGTCAAATAGTTCGACAACCATCGAACTATCACGTACGCTCGATGGTATGACGTTCATCGAACAATCATACTCGCTGCGGGGCGCCTATCTCCGGATCTCGGCGATCGCGGCGGCGCTGTTCGTGGTCGGCACGAACGCCTTCGTCATCGCGGGCGTGCTCCCGCAGATCGCCGACGGGATCGGTGCGAGCACCAGCTCCGTCAGCTACTCCATCTCCTGGTACGCGATCATCGTCGCGGTCGTCGCACCGGTGGTCTCCGTGCTGTTCGCCCGTGCGTCGCGTGCCGCGCTGATGGGCACGGGCATGGGCCTCATCGCCGCGGGCATCGCCCTCTCGGCGATCGCCGGCGACCTCACCGTCTTCACCGCCGGGCGCGTCGTCGCCGCGTTCGGCGGTGCCGCGCTCATGCCCGCCGCGATGGCGGCCGCCCCCACGCTCGTGCCCCCGGAGCAGCGCGGGCGCGCCCTCGGTGTCGTCGGCCTCGGGTTCATGCTCGCGACCGCCGTCGGCTCCCCGCTGGGCACGGCGCTGGCGGCCCTCGGGAGCTGGCGGCTCGCCCTCGGCATCCTGGCGGCGCTCGCGGCGGTGCTCGCCATCGTCGTCGCGGTGCTCGCCCGGACCGTGCCGACCGGGTCGGTGCCCGGGCTCGCCGCCCGGTTCGCGGTGCTCCGCGACGTCCGGATCGGCCTGGCCCTGATGACGGCCCTGCTCTTCACCGCCGCGTTCAACATGGTCTACATCTTCAGCTCGGCCGTGACGCGCGGCGTGACCGGCGGCAGCGGGACGGCGCTCGCGACGCTCCTGCTGGTCTTCGGCGCCGCCGGGCTCGTCGGCAACTGGCTGGGCGGCTCCCTCACCGACCGGATCGGGGCCCGGCCCACCGCGGTCGGCGCCCTCGCCGTGGTCGTCGTCTCGCTCGGCGCGCTGTTCGCGGCGGAGGACTCGTACCTGGGTACCGCCGTGCTGTTCGGGGTCTGGGGCCTGGGCACCGCCACGGCTCTCGTGCCCATCCAGCACCGCCTGGTCGACGTCGACCCCGCCGTCGCCGGGGTGTCCCTGTCCTGGTACTCGACGGCGATGTACATCGGGATCGCGGTCGCGCCCGTCGTCGGGGCGTCGGTGCTGCCGTTCGGCGCGGCGTGGCTGGACCTGCTCGGGGCCGGGGCGGCCGCGGCAGCGCTCGTCGTCTTCGCCCTGGGCTACGCGCTGCCCCGCCGGGCCGCCCTCGCCTAGGACGCGCCCCTCTCATCCCCTTTGAGGCCCGGGTTTCTTCGCTTTGCGGCTGCTCAAAGCGAAGAAACCC
>NZ_JBHWZO010000363.1:0-4919 GCF_042728455.1 Promicromonospora sp. NPDC060204 | reverse complement strand
GGGGGGGGGGGGGGGGGGGGCCCCACGCCCACCCCCACTCCTAGGAGATCTGTGAACGCGTCAAACCTCGTGCCTGACAACCCGTGGCCCGCCCGTGCCGACCTGGCCCAGCGCGGCCTGGACCACTTCTTCGGCGCCCCGGAGCCCCAGCTGCTGGACAACACCTACCCGGTCGGGGACAACTCGACGTTCAACTACTGGTGGCTGGCGCACGTGATCGACGCGCGGCTCGACGCGTTCGAGCGCACGGGGGAGCAGGAGTGGCTCGCGGCGGCCGAGGCGACGAGCGCGAACCTGCGCTCGCGGAACGACGGCTCCCTGTTCAACGACTACTTCGACGACATGCTCTGGTACGCGCTGGCCCTGGAGCGGCTGGCCCGGCTCACCGGGAACCAGGAGCCGCTGGACGACGCCCGCGCCATCTGGGCGCACGTCGTCGAGCACGGGTGGAACGAGACGCACGGCGCGAGCGTCGCGTGGCGCAAGCAGCAGCCGTACTACAAGAACACGCCGGCCAACGGGCCGTTCGCCATCCTGTCCGCGCGGCTGCACGGGCACGACCCGGACCCGCGGTACCTGGACCACGGCACCGTCGCGTTCGACTGGATCACGGCCACCCTCGTGGGCCCCGACGGGTTCGTCGAGGACGGCATCAACCGCGAGGAGGACGGCCGCGTCGACACCCAGTGGCGGTTCACCTACAACCAGGGCCTGTACGTCGGGGCGGCGGTCGCGCTCGACGCCGTCCTGCACCGTCCGGAGCTCGTGGCCGCGGCGGTGCGGACCGCGACGACGGCGGTCGCCGAGCTCGCGCCGGACGGCGTGGTCGGCAGCGAGGGCGCCGGCGGCGACGAGGGCCTGTTCAAGGGCGTGCTCTACCGCTACCTGGGCACGCTGCTGGGCCGGCTCGGCCCGGACTCGCCCGACGCCGCTCCGCTCGTGGACTTCGTGCGCACGAGCACCGACGCGCTGTGGTCGACGGCGCAGCGCGACGGGTCGCTGCTGGCGGGCGACGACTGGCGCCGCCCGGCCGAGCCGCCGGTGTACTACTCGACCCAGGTCAGCGCCATCATGGCGCTGGAGCTGCGCGCCGCGTTGGAGGCCGGTCCGGCCGCCCGGTCACGGTAGATTCATCGGTCATATCCATTCGGTGAAGGGGCATCAGTGAGCCAGCCGCTCTACCTCGAGGTGTACGAGAAGCTCCGCGACGCGATCCACGCCGGCACGTACCGCGTGGGCGACCGGATGCCCGCCGAGGCCGAGCTGACCAAGCAGCTCGGGGTCAGCGCGATCACGCTCAAGCGCGCCATGGACCTGCTGCGCGACGACGGCTACATCACGCGCCGCCCGCGGCTCGGCACGGTGGTGGTGAGCGAGACCGCCACCAACGCCGTCGGCCCGGGCGGCGGGCCCAGCCCGCTGATCGGGTGCGTGCTGACCGACTTCGACGACACATTCGGCACGCGCGTCCTGGCGGGCCTGCTCGACGCGTCGGGCACCACGGCCAACCTCGTGATGAAGCGCAGCCTGGGGGACGGCGCGGCGGAGGGCGATCTGGTGCGCTCGCTCGTCGCGGACGGCGTCCAGGGGCTGATCCTGGAGCCGAGCTCGTCGCAGTACGTGCCCCCGGCCGTGCTGGAGCTCATCACGCAGTCGTTCCCGGTGGCCATCCTGGACCGGGTGTTCGACGGCGTCCCGGTGTCGTCGGTCTGCTCCGACAACGTCTCGGCGGGCCGCCAGGCCGCGGACGCACTGTTCGACGCCGGGTACGACCGCGTCGGCCTGGTCTCTGCGGCGAGCACCGTGTCCACGGTGCAGGACCGGCTCGACGGCGTCGTCGACGCCCACGCGACCCGGCACGTTCCGTTCGACCCCGCGCACCAGTTCCGGCAGGTCCGCTCGACGGTCCCGGGCAGCGGTGTGGCGCCCGACGACGACATCGCCGCCCTGGAGAAGTTCCTCGCCGACAACCCCGGGCTGACCGGGCTCGTGGCCACCGAGTACAACATCGCCGTCCTGCTGCGGGAGGCCGCCCACCGGGCCGGGCGCGACGTGCCCGGCGACCTCGGCATCGTCTGCTTCGACCACCCGGACGCGTTCTACGACCAGGCGCGCTACCGGTTCACGCACATCCGGCAGGACGAGGCGCGCATGGGGGCGGAGGCGGTCCGGCTCGTGCTGGACCAGCTCCGCGACCCCGGGCAGGTGACCAAGCTGTCGCTGCCCACCGAGCTGATGCCGGGCAGCTCGACGCGCTGAGGGCTACCGCGTCAGCAGGTCCTCGACGGACGTGCCCGGCACCGAGACGGTGACCTGGGTGCCCCACGGGTCGGCGACGGTGACGGAGCGGCCGTCGTCGGCGAAGGGGAGGTTCGCTCCCTGCAGGCGGGCCACGAGGGCGTCCAGGTCCCCGCGCCCGGGGACGGTGATCGCGACCTCGCCCAGCCCGAGGCTCGCGGCGCGCGGCCCGGCGCCCGCGCTGTTCCAGGTGTTCATCGCGATGTGGTGGTGGTACCCGCCCGCCGACGCGAACAGCGCGCCGGGGAAGCCGGTGAGCGTGGCCTCCAGGCCGAGCGCGTCCACGTAGAACTGCCGGGCCGTCGCGATGTCGCCGACCTGCAGGTGCACGTGGCCGACGCGGCCGGAGCGGCTGGGCGCGGCGCCCAGCTCGGCCTCGGTCAGGTGCGCACGCAGGTAGGCGTTGGGGTCCAGCCACGCGCTGCCCATCTTGATCTGGCCCCGTTCGTGCACCCACTGCTCGCGCGGCCGGTCCGTGTAGAGCTCGACGCCGTTGCCCTCGGGGTCCGTGAAGTAGAACGCCTCGCTGACCAGGTGGTCGCTGGACCCGGTGAACTGCCCGCGCGGGTCCTGCACGGCGCGGTAGACGGTGGCGGCCAGGGCGGCCTCGTCGTCGAACAGCAGGGCCGTGTGGAACAGCCCGGCCTGCCGGTGGTCGCCCGCGGGGAGGCCGGGCGTGTGCACGAGCCGCAGCAGCGGCGTCGTGCCCCGCCCCAGCACCCGGTGCACCTCGCGCCCGTTGCCGCGCTCCTCCAGGGGTTCGAGCGCGAACGCCGAGCCGTAGTAGGCGGCCATCGTGTCGAGGTCGCCCACGCGCAGCGTGACGGCGTCCATCGCCAGGGCGGGGGAGATGATCCGGTCGTCGACGGCGGGCGGGTCGGTCGGGTTCATGGGGTGCTCCAGGTCCGGGGCGGGGTGGGGTGTGGTGACGTGCGGGGTGGGGTGGCGTGCGGGTCAGCGGGCGACGGCGAGGCCGCCGGTCCAGGGGAGCTGCTCGCCGACGGCGAGGGTGAGCTGCAGGAAGCCGATCGCCTCCAGCTCGTGCGCGCGCTCCAGCGAGCCGGCGTCGACGGCGCCGAGGCCGGACGACGTGACGGCCGCGATCAGGGCCTGCTTGGCGGCGGCGTCGTCCCCGGCGACCAGGACCGTGGTGGGCAGCGCGCCCACCTGCTTGGCGCCGAGCGTGGCGGCGAACGTGGTGTTGAAGGCCTTGAGCACGTGGCTGGCGGGCAGCTTGGCCTGGAGCTCGGCGGCGGCGGAGCTGCCGGCGGGCACGACCAGCGCGTCGAAGGTCTCGAAGTTCAGCGGGTTGGTGATGTCCACGACCACCTTGCCGGCGAGCTGCTCGGCGTAGGCCGAGGCGATGCCGTCCAGTGCGGCGTAGGGGACCGCGAGGACCACGATGTCGCCGGTGATCGGCGCGGTGCCGACCTCGGCCTTGGCGACGTGGGCGACGTCGTGCCCGCCCTCGGCGAGGACGCCGCCGATCGCGTTCGCCATCGCGCCGGTGCCGATGATCGTGATGCTGGCCATGGTGCTGCTCCCTTGGATCTGCCCGTTCCCTGGATGAGGGCCGCGGGCCGGTTGGTTGTACCTACAAGCACTGACCATAGACCGCTTTAGTTGTAGGTGCAACCAACTGTTAGGATGGCGACATGGACGAGCGCGAGCTGAGGTACCCCGAGCGGGTCGCGGTCGCGCGCCTGCACGCCCTGCTGGAGCTGCTGCCGACCGCGCTGGACAAGCGCATGCAGCCCGCCGGGCTGACGTCGTTCGAGTTCACGCTGCTGGAGGCGCTCGCGGAGACGGGTGACGGCAAGCTCCGGCTCAGCGCCCTCGCGTCGCGCACCAACGCCACGCTCGCGCGGCTGTCGCGCGTGGTCACGGGGCTGGAGCGCAAGGGGCTCGTGCGCCGCGCGCCGTGCGCCGAGGACGCGCGGGCGACCAACGCCGTGCTCACCGAGCAGGGCCGCGAGGTCTACCGGGAGAGCACGCCGCTGTACGCCGACGCCGTGTCCAGCATGATCCTGGACGGGCTCACCGAGGGCGACGTCGACGACCTGGCCCGGCTCGCGTTCGCGATCCTGACCCGCCTGGACCCGGACCGGAGGCTGGCGGTGACGTCGGTGGCGGGAGTGTCGGCGTCTGGGGTGCCGGTGTCGGGGGTGTCTACGGCGGGGCTGTTGACGGCGGAGGCGTCTACGGCGGAGGCGCCGTCCGACGACTGCCCGGCGGACCCGGCCCCAGCGGCGTCCGACGATGACTGCCCGGCGGACCCGGCCCCCGCGCCGTCGGCGACACCTGCGGGGTCGGTACCAGCGGTACCGGACGACTGTCCGGCCGACCCGGCAGATCTGTCTGACACGACCGGGCTGGCTACCCCGACCGTCCCGGCCGACCTGGCCGGGCTGGTTGCCTCGGCCGCTCCGACCGCCTCGACCGCCTCGACCGACCTGGCCGCCCTGGTTGCCCCGGCTGACCCGACCGGGCCGCCTACACCGACCGCCCTGGTGGACCCGGAGCAGCTCGCCGCTGAGGCGTGCCCAGCCGACCCGGCCCCGTCACGCCCGTAGCCCAGCCGCAGCCAAGGTGCGCTTCTACCCCGTCATTGGGCCCGGAAC
>NZ_JBHWZO010000362.1:0-5019 GCF_042728455.1 Promicromonospora sp. NPDC060204 | reverse complement strand
AGCGAGCACTGCTAGCTCAGCGTTACCCCCTCGGCTGCGTAAGTCGTTCCCCGGACCCGCTGTCCGGGCCTGCTGCGCGCTCAGCGCAGCTGGGCCTCGATCAGCGCGTCCTCCTCGTCCTCCGCGGTCGGACGGCGTTCTCGGGCCGGTCTGCGCGCCCGCACGCCCTCGCCGTCGGACTCCCCGCCGGAGGCGAGCAGCAGGTCGCCCGCCGACACGTTCTCGCCGCGCAGCGCCCCGCGCTCGCGGCGCCACAGCAGCACGTAGCCGGCGATCGCGCCGATCGCGAAGATGCACCACTGGAACGCGTAGGACAGGTGCGACCCGGGGTCGGTGTCGGGCTTGGGCAGGGTGGCGAGCTGGATGTCGGGTGCCGGCGTCTCCGAGCGGAGGGCGCCGTACGCGCCGACGGTCCGCCCCTCGGCCCAGTCCGCGCCGTCGGCCCCTGCCGCGAGCACCTGGGCCGTCGAGATCGCCTGCACCTGACCACCGGGGGCGCCGCGCGTCGAGGCGGGCTCGTCGGCCCGCATCGAGACCACCACGGTCACGTCGCCCGACGGCGGCGCGGGGACCGCCTCGGGCTCCGAGCCGTCCGACCCGAGCGGTACGGTGCCGCGGTCGACGACCAGCACGATGTCCCGGCCGTCCGGCATGCGGGCCTCGAACGGGACCAGGACGTGGTAGCCGTTCTGGCCGGCGACGGGCCGGTTGCGCAGCAGCACCGTCGCGTCGGTCACGTAGCTGCCCTCCAGCTCGACCGGGCGCCAGACGTCGGACTCCGGCAGCACGGCCCCCGGCCCCGCCAGGACCTCGTCGACGGAGACCGCGGGCGCGGACCAGTTGTTCTCGATGCGGTCGATCTCGATCTCGCGGGACTCGTACCTGTTCCACTGCCAGCGGCCCGCGATCAGGCACAGCGCGGCGAGGACCACGGCGCCTACCGCGAGGATCACCCACTGGCGGGTCGTGCGGGGCCCCCGGGCGTCGTCCGGCCCAAGGGCGGGCACCGACGCGTCGCTCACGAGGCCCGGTCCAGTTCCGTCACCGGAACGGTCTGCTTCCAGAAGGACCGCGCCCCCAGGAACTGCTCGAGGTGCTCGCGGTGCTCGTCGCACGCGAGCCACACCTTGCGCCGCTGGGGCGTGTGCAGCTTCGGGTTGTTCCAGAGCAGGCCCCAGACGGCCTCGTTGCGGCAGCCCTTGGCACTGCAGATCAGCTCGCCGTCGGGAACGGCGTCGGGCGTCGCGCCCGCCAGTCCCAGCACGTCCATCAGTCGTCCACGTGGTTGATCACGCGGCCCGAACCATAGCTCAGCCGTCCGGTCCCGTCGTCGGCGCCCTGGTCGTCGGGACCGTCGTCCGCCGCGTGGTCCTGGTGCGCGGCCGGGGGCGCGTCCTCGGGCAGCTCCTCGAGCATCGGGGCGGCCTGCGGCGTGACGGGGGAGGTGTCATGCGTCGTGTGGTCGCGCCCGGCGTTGGCGACCAGCACCGCGGAGTACGGCAGCACCACCGCGGCGGCCACCAGGGCCCAGCGGATCCAGCCGTCGACCACGACGGCGCCGATGATGCAGACCACGCGGATGGACATCTGGATGAGGTAGCTGCGCGTGCGGCGCGCCTGGTCCACCGCCAGCGGCTCGGGGGCCGAGGTGATGGAAGGAACCGGCTCGCTCATCCTGTCAGTCTACGTGCGTCCGACGACGTCGGACACGATGCCGACGTACCTCACACGACCCGGTGCGTGCCCGATACGCTCGGGGTTGTTGTAGAAAACCGACAAGGTCCGGTCCATCCCTGTGGCCCGGCGCGCGCGGCGCGCGTACGACGCGCGGGGTAGCGTCGCAGCGGACCCGGATCGACCCAGGTACCGGCCGCGGCCCCCAGCCTCGCGCGGCCCTTTGCGAAAAGCCCAGCATCGAGGAGCCTCAGGTGACCACCATGCCCGCCACTCAGAGCATTGCCGCAGGTCCGACCGGCCGTGTCGTCGTCGTGACGGGTGCCGCACGCGGCATCGGCCGCGCCATCGCGGAGCGGTTCGTCGCCGACGGCGACCGCGTCGCCACGATCTACCGCGGTGGTGAGCTGCCCAAGGGCGTGGAGCCCTACGTGGCGGACGTCACCGACACCGCGGCCGTCGACGCGGCGTTCACCGCCATCGAGGCCGACCTGGGTCCCGTCGAGGTGCTCGTCGCCAACGCCGGCGTGACCAAGGACCAGCTCCTCATGCGCATGAGCGACGAGGAGTTCGAGACCGTCATCGACGTGAACCTCAAGGGCACGTTCCGCTGCGTGCGCCGCGCGTCCAAGGGCATGATCCGGGCCCGCAAGGGCCGCATCGTGCTGCTCGGCTCGATCGTGGGCCTGTCCGGCGGCCCCGGCCAGGTCAACTACTCGTCGTCGAAGGCCGCCCTGGTGGGCATGGCCCGCTCGATCACCCGGGAGCTCGGGACGCGCGGCATCACGGCGAACGTCGTCGCCCCCGGGTACGTCGAGACCGACATGACGGCCGCGCTGTCCGAGGACGTGCGCAACGGCTACCTGAAGTCGATCCCGGCCGGCCGGTTCGCCACGCCGGACGAGGTGGCCTCCGTGGTCTCCTTCGTCGCGTCCGACGCCGCCGGCTACGTCACGGGTGCCGTCATCCCCGTCGACGGCGGCCTCGGCATGGGGCACTGACCCGTAGTCTGACGCCGCTACCTGCGGTTTCGCCCGTACATATCCAACATTCTCGGCATCGAGAACGGCGCGGAGTTTCGTTCCGCGCAGCAATCCGCATTACGCTCGCACCCAGCACAGGGGTTGCTCCGGCACGCCTGCGCCTGATCGGAAGGACAACATGGGTCTCCTCGAAGGTAAGAAGCTGCTCGTCACGGGCGTGCTGACGGACTCGTCGATCGCATTCCACGCCGCCCGGCTCGCCCAGGAGGAGGGCGCGGAGGTCGTGCTCTCGTCCTTCGGACGGCAGATGAAGCTGACCCAGGCCTTCTCCAAGCGTCTCCCCGTCGAGGCGCCGGTCGTGGAGCTGGACGTCACCAGCCAGGAGAACCTCGACGCGCTCGCGGACGCCGTGCGCGCGGAGGGCTTCGAGCGGCTCGACGGCGTGGTGCACTCGATCGGGTTCGCGCCGCAGTCCGTCATGGGCGGCAACTTCCTCTCGGGCACCTGGGAGGACGTCGCCACCGCGGTGCACGTCTCCACGTTCTCGTACAAGTCGCTCGCGGTGGCCGCCAAGCCGCTGATGACCGACGGCGGCGCCGTCGTCGGCCTGACGTTCGACGCGCAGTTCGCCTGGCCCGTCTACGACTGGATGGGCGTGGCCAAGGCCGGCCTGGAGTCCGCGAACCGCTACCTGGCGCGCGACCTCGGCCCTGAAGGAATCCGCTGCAACCTCGTCTCGGCTGGGCCCATCCGGACCACCGCCGCCAAGTCCATCCCGGGCTTCGCGACGATGGAGGACGCCTGGCCGACGCGAGCCCCGCTCGGCTGGGACCAGACCACCGCAGAGCCGGCCGCGCGCGCCGTCGCCGCCCTGCTGTCCGACTGGTTCCCGGCAACGACAGGCGAGATCGTGCACGTCGACGGCGGCGTGCACGCCATGGGCCAATAGATGGGCAGGAGGCACTGATGGGCAGAGCGTCGGGCACGGAGCCCACCACGACGCCGTCACGGCGTCTGGTGTTGCTCCGGCACGCGAAGGCGGAGCCGGCGTCGGAACTTCCCGACGAGTCCCGGCCGCTCGCCCTGCGTGGCCGGGACCAGGCAGGAAAGGTCGGTGCGGCGCTGGTCGCGTCCGGCCTCGTGCCCGACGCCGTCCTCGTCTCCGGGGCGCTGCGCACGCGGCAGACCTGGGACCTCGTGCGCAAGCACCTGGGCGAGCCGGCGGTGGCCTTCACCGACGACCTGCTCGGTGCCATGCCGCGCGGCGTCCTCGCGCTGGTGCGTGAGCTGGACCCCGCGGCGCGGACCGTCCTGGTGATCGGTCACGAGCCCGCCATGGCGGGCACGGCCGAGCTCCTGGCCGGTCCCGGCTCGGAGGACGGCGCCCTCGCTCAGGTGCGCGTCGGCGTCCCGACGGCGACGTACTCCGTGCTGGAGGCCGACCTGGCCTGGGCGGAGTGGGACCGCAAGACGGCCCGCCTGACGGAGGTCACGCGCCCGGCGTGACGGCTCTGATCCGGCCGCACCCGCAAGCAGCCCCCGTTGAGTGCTGGGTATCTGCGCTTCTGGCACCCGGAAGAGCGCAGATATCCCGCACTCAACGGGGGCTGTGGTCGGTCAGAGGAGGGTCAGGAGGTTGTCGAGGCGGTCCTCGATCACGTGCGGGGCCTGGTCGCGGACGATCTGCTTGGCGTTGAACGCCACACCCACCCCGGCGGCGGTGATCATGTCGAGGTCGTTCGCGCCGTCGCCCACGGCGACCGTCTGCTCCATCGGCACGCCGACCTGCGCGGCCCACTCGCGGAGCGTCGCCGCCTTGGCGGCCCGGTCGACGACGGGGCCCACGGTGCGGCCGGTCAGCACGCCGTCGGCGACCTCGAGCCGGTTGGCCCGCACCAGCTCGATCCCGAGCTCCCGCGCGATCGGCCCGGCGACCTCCTCGAACCCGCCCGAGACCAGCCCGAACGCCCAGCCGCGTGCGTGGCACTCGGCCACCAGCTCCCGGGCGCCGGGCATCAGCTCCACGGCCGCGCGCACCTTCTCCAGCGCCTCGACGGGCACTCCGGCCAGCGTCGCCACGCGCTCCCGCAGCGACCCGGCGAAGTCGAGCTCGCCCCGCATCGCACGCTCGGTCACGGCGGCCACCTCGTCGCGGGTGCCCGCGTGCTCGGCGATGAGCTCGATGACCTCCTGGCGGAAGAACGTGGAGTCGGCGTCGGACACGATGAGTCGCTTCACGCTCCCCAGTGTGCCGGAGCGGCGTGCCGCCGCGCCGCGGCGTCCACCCACTGCACGCCCGGCCGAGCGTGGCGGCCGGCCCCGGGCAGTCGAACGTAGGGGTAGTCGCACTCTGAGCGCTCAG
>NZ_JBHWZO010000361.1:0-5063 GCF_042728455.1 Promicromonospora sp. NPDC060204 | reverse complement strand
GCCGCCGGTTCCCGGTGGCCGGGCCTTTCTCGTGCCCGGACGAGCCAGGTCGACGTCGATCCCGGGGCGGCCCCTAGAACCCGAAGCGCCGCTGCACCGCGCGCACGCTGTCGGCCGACGCGCGCAGCCCGGCCAGCTCGTCGTCCGACATCGGCACCTGCACGGTGCTCGTGACGCCCCGCCGGTCCACGAGGGACGGCACCGACAGGCAGACGTCGCTGATGCCGTGGTAGTCGTCCAGCAGCGAGGACACCGGCATGATCCGGCGCTCGTCCTTGAGCACCGCCTCGATGATGCGGGTCGCGGCCAGGCCGACGGCGTAGTTGGTGGCGCCCTTGCCCGCGATGATCCGGTAGGCCGAGTCGACCACCTCGTGGTGCACCTCCGCACGCACCGCTGCGTCCAGGGGCGCGGCGCCGCCGACCGGCACCCAGTCGAGCAGCGGCACGCCGCCGATCGAGGCGGAGCTCCACAGCGCGATCTCCGAGTCGCCGTGCTCCCCGGCGATGTAGGCGTGCACGTTCCCGACGGCCACCCCGCACCGCTCGGCGAGCACGACGCGCAGTCGCGACGAGTCGAGCACGGTGCCGCTGCCGAAGAGCCGCTCCCGCGGCAGGCCCGAGATCTTGAGGGCCGCGTAGGTCACCACGTCCACGGGGTTGGTCACCATGAGATAGGTCGCGTCCGGCGCCACCTCGACCAGGCCCGGCAGGATGGTGCGCATCAGCCCGATGGTCGCCTCGGCGAGGTCGACGCGGCTCTGGCCGGGCTTCTGCTTGGCGCCCGCCGTGACCACCACGACGTCGGCCCCCTCGCACACCGCCGGGTCGTCCGAGCCGATCACGTGCGCCTGGGACGTGAACATCAGCCCGTGCTGCAGGTCCAGCACCTCGGCGTCGACCTTCTGCCGGTCGATGTCGAGCAGGGCGATGGTGCGGGCCGAGCCGCGGGTCAGCGCCGCGAAGGCGAGCGTCGATCCCACCGCCCCCGCACCCACCACGGCGATCTTGGTGGTGCGGGATCCGGCGGGCTGGGCCGCGGGGACGTCCGAGGGGGCTGCCATGCCCTCAGGCTATGTGTCGAGCCTGGCGAGCGCGGCGCGGACCAGCTTCGGGTCGGTGGTGGGCCAGAACCCGGGCATCGACCGGGTCAGGAACGACGCGTACCGCGCGGTCGCGAGCCGCGGGTCGAGGACCGCCACGACGCCCCGGTCGTCCATGCTGCGCACCAGGCGCCCCGCGCCCTGCGCGAGCAGCAGCGCCGCGTGCTGCGCCGAGACCGCCATGAACCCGTTGCCGCCCGCCTGCTCGACGGCGCGGGCGCGCGCCGCCTTGACCGGGTCGTCGGGACGCGGGAACGGGATGCGGTCGATGAGCACGAGCTGGTTGGACGGCCCCGGCACGTCGACGCCCTGCCACAGGGACAGCGTGCCGAACAGGCACGTGGCCGGGTCCTCGGCGAACTCGCGCACGAGGGTCGGGAGCTGGTCGTCGCCCTGCGCCAGGATCGGGAAGTCCAGGCGCTCCCGCATCGCCTCCGCGGCGGCGTTCGCGGCGCGCCGGGACGAGAACAGCCCGAGCGTGCGGCCGCCGGCGGCCGTGATGAGCTCGGCGATCTCGTCGAGCTGCGCCTCCGTGGTCGGCTCGCGGCCCGGGGCGGGCAGGTGGCGCGCGATGTAGAGGATGCCCTGCTTGGGGTAGTCGAACGGGCTGCCCGCATCGAAGCCGTGCCACGGCGGGGCGTCCGCACCGTTGAGGCCGAGCGTGCCGGCCACGGCGTCGAACGTGCCGCCCAGCGCCAGCGTCGCCGAGGTGAACACGCCCGTCGACTCGCCCAGCAGGTGCGTGCGGATCAGGCCGGCCACGTGCAGCGGGGCGGCGTGCAGCCGTGTCACGTTGTCGCCGAACCCGCCCCAGCCGTTGTCCGGGCGCGAGCACCAGAGCACGTCCGAGGTCGTGTCCTGCGACGCCATGCGCTCGGCCGTCTCGAAGAGCTGGAGCATGGCGCCCTGTGCCATCTTCAGCCCCGGGTCGGGTTGGCCCGCGTCCTTGCCCTTGGCGCCCTTGCCGCCGGCCTCGGGCTTCAGCGTGCTCAGCACCTCGCGCGCGGCGTCGCGCACCGCGCCGACCGCCATGCGCAGCTCGTCCGGCAACCCGCTCGGGAACCGCTCGGCCGGCGCGGTGACCAGCAGGGTGCCGAGGCTCTGCGCCGCCGCGTCGAGCGTGTCGGTGTTGGTGCCCGCGTGCCGCCGGGCCAGCCGCGCCGCGCTCTCCACCGACGCCATGGACAGGTCCACGGTGGCCGACGACGTCACGCGGTCGGTGAGCTCGTGCGCCTCGTCGACCACCACGACGTCGTGCTCCGGAAGCACGCCCGGGCTGCCCGTGGCCGCGATGCCGAGCATGGCGTGGTTGGTGACCACCACGTCCGCCTCGCGGGCTGCGGCCCGGGCCTTGTCCGGGAAGCACTCCGCGAGCATGGGGCACTTGCCGCCCAGGCACTCCATCGCCGTGACGGACACCTGGCGCCAGGCCCGCTCGGGCACGCCGGGCACCAGGTCGTCCCGGTCGCCCGTCTCGGTCTCGCCCGCCCACTCGTGCAGGCGCCGGACGTGGTCGGCGAGCGACGCGCCGTCGTCCCGCCGGCGGCTGCGTGCGGCGCCGCCGGCCGCCTCCTCGGTCTTGGGATGGTCCTCGCCGCCGGGCAGGTCGAAGAGGGTGGTCTCGTCCTCCGGGTAGCCGCCGCCCACCTTGTGCACGCACAGGTAGTTGTGCCAGCCCTTGAGCAGCGCGACGCGTGGCTCGCGCGGCAGCGCCGGCGCGACGGCCTTCGCCACGAGCGGCAGGTCGCGCGTGATGACCTGCCGCTGCAGGGCGAGCGTCGCGGTGGAGACGATGACCTTGGACTGCGCGGCTACGGCGTGCCGGACGGCGGGCACCAGGTACCCGAGCGACTTGCCCGTACCCGTGCCCGCCTGCACCAGCAGGTGCTCGCCCTTGTCGATCGCCTCGCCGACCGCGACGGCCATGCGGTGCTGGCCCTCTCTGCGCCCGCCACCGAGCTGTCCGACGGCGAGGTCGAGCAGCTCCTCCACCTCGGGAATCTCGGCGGAATCGGTGCGTGCGGCAGGTGCGTCGGGAAGGCTGGTCACACGCTCGATCCTAGGCCGGACCACCGACATCCACCCTGCCTCGTCCACAGGTCCGGCCGGGCCCCGGAAGGCCCGCCGGCTACCCCTTCACGGCCCCGCCCAGACCTGCCCCGCTGAGGAACAGTCGCTGGAACGCGAGGAACAGCGCGATGGGCAGCACGGTCGAGATCGCGAGCGCCGCGAGGAACACGTCGAGCTCCAGGTAGGGCGCGATCGCGGGCAGGCGGACGGACAGCGGCTGGTTGTCCGGGTCGGGCAGCACCAGCAGTGGCCAGAGGTAGTCCTTCCAGGCGGCGATCACGGCGAAGACCGAGACGACGCCGAGGATGGGCTTGGACATCGGCAGCACGACGGACCACAGCAACCGGAAGGGTCCGGCGCCGTCGACCCGCGCGGCCTCGAAGACCTCGCGGGGCAGGCCGTCGAAGAACCGCTTGACGAGCAGCACGTTGAACGCGCTGGCGCCCATCGGCAGCCAGACCGCCCAGAACGTGTTGAGCAGGCTGATGTGCAGCAGCGGCACGTCGAGGATGGTGAGGTACAGCGGGACGAGCAGCACGACCGCCGGCACGAAGAGCGTCGCCAGCACCAGGCCGAAGATGAGGTTGCCGTACCGCGGCCGCAGCACGGACAGCACGTAGCCGCCCGTGGTCGCGACCAGGAGCTGGAAGAACCAGGCCCCGACCGCGAGGATCAGCGTGTTGACGAAGTAGTGGTCGATCTCCGCGCGGCCCCACGCGGTGGAGAGGTTGGCCCAGTCGATCCCGTTCGGGAAGAGGCCGAGCGGCTGGCGCAGGGTGTCCTGCGTCGGCGTGACGGCGGCCTTGGCGAGCCAGAGGATCGGCCCGAGCCCGGCGAGGACCAGGGTGACCAGGAGGCCGCCCTGGAGCACGCCGAGCGAGCCCCGTACGCTGGCCCGCCGCCGGTCGTGGGACGAGACGATGCCCCGCTCGGCGACGGCGGGTCCGGCACCCGGCCGGTTGTTTCCTGCCATGTCAGCTGCTCCAGGGTCGGGTCACGCGGAAGTAGATCGCGGACAGGACGGCCAGGACGCCGGCGAGCATGAGGCTCAGGGCGGTCGCGGCCCCGTAGTTGCCGCCGAGGCTGCTGCCGAACGCGTAGTCGTAGATCAGCATGAGGATGGTGAGGGTCGCGTTGTTGGGGCCGCCGCCGGTGAACAGGAACGGCTCCAGGAACACCTGGGAGGTGCCGATGACCTGCAGGATCAGCGTGATGAACAGGACGCCGCGGAGCTGCGGCAGCGTCACGTGCCAGATCTTGCGCCACACGCCCGCGCCGTCCACCTCGGCCGCCTCGTAGAGCTCGGTGCGCACCCCGACGAGGGCGGCGAGGTAGATGATGACGGTGCCGCCGGCCGCGGCCCAGGTGGCCTCCAGCACCAGGGACGGCATGGCGCTGGACGCGTCCTGCAGCCAGGGGAACGGCCCGAGGCCCACCCAGCCGGCGATGGTGTTGAACACGCCGGTGGGCGAGGCGTCGTAGAAGAACTTCCACAGCAGCACGGCCACGACGGGCGGCACGACGACGGGCAGGTACGCGAGCGCCGAGAACAGGCCGCGCATGCGCCGTACCTCGCTCATCAGCACGGCGGCTGCCAGCGGCAGCGGGTAGCCGAACACCAGCGCGAGCAGCGCGAACCACAGGGTGTTGGCCACTGCCTTGCCCAGCAGCGGGTCCTGCAGCACGAACACGAAGTTGTCGAGCCCCACGAACTCGGGGGTCGAGATGAGGTTCGTCTGCTGGACGCTCATGACGAGCGCCCGGCCGATCGGGAACCAGGAGAACACCCCGAAGACCAGGATCATCGGCAGGGCGATGATCAGGGTGCTCAGGCCGCCGTCGCGCAGCCAGTCCCGGGGCGTGCGGCGGGCACGCGGCCGGGGTCCGGACG
>NZ_JBHWZO010000360.1:0-5088 GCF_042728455.1 Promicromonospora sp. NPDC060204 | reverse complement strand
GTCACCGCGCGGCCGTCAGCGTGCGACGCCCCGCCGTTCCCGCGCCGGCATGCCGGTGACGTCGATCAGCACGCCGATCATCCGGGCGCGCACGCCGGCGTCGTCGGTCACGGTGGTGGCGCGGCAGCGCACCCACATCTCGCGGCCGTCCGCGGCGAGCAGGCGGTGCTCCAGGTCGAGCGGCTCCGCCGCGCCCGCGAGCTGCCGGGCGATCGCGATCTGCACGGTCCGCACGTCCTCGGGGTGGACCCGCCCGGTCCACTCCTCGATGCCGGTGCACGCGGCGTCGTCGGGCAGGCCGACCAGGGCGCGCCAGGTGCGCGAGTAGAAGACCTGCCCGGTCGCGATGTCCCAGTCCCAGGTGCCCTCCAGGGCGACGTCCTGGACCAGCGCGTTGCGCTCGACCTCGGTGCGCAGGTCCAGCACGAGCGCCCGCTCCCGGTCCGCGGCCTCCGCGAGCGCGGCCCGCTGCCGCTGCAGCGACGTCAGCCGGTCCTCCCGGTCCAGCGCGACGGCGACCATGGCCGCCCAGTGGTCGTACTTGTCGCGCGAGCTCGTGGCGCGCGTGTCCACGCCCCCGCCGATCGCCAGCATGCCCCAGTCGCTCTGCCCGAACGTCACCGGGACCACGAACACGACCCCCTCGCCCGAGAGTGCGGGCGGCGGGAACGTGCCCACCGGCATGCGCCTGCCCACCAGCGCCGTCGCCTGGCGGGACGTGGCGGTGGTGCCCACGATCTCCAGGGTCCGCGCCGCGTCCACCGGGCCGGACGGTGGTCCGGCCGCCCCGCCGGAGGCCCCGGCCGAACCGGGCGCGCCCTCGGTGTCCGTCCACAGGGCGAGCGTGGCCGGGCTGCGGTGCCCGCGCGGGAGCCAGGTCAGCGCCCGGATAGCGCGCCCGTCGGCGTGCAGCAGGTCGAGGTCGAGCTCGTACTGGTCGGTGATCGTCCGTTCGAGCTGTCCCGACCGGGCCAGGAGCGTCTGGGTGCACCCGGCGCTGAGGGCGACCAGCACGTCGGTCGCGGTCCGGGTGACGGCGCGGGCACGGGCGGCCCGGCTCGGGGCGCGGGCCGCGGCCCCCGGCTCCCCGCCGGGGCCGGCCCCCACCTGGCCGGTGCGCACCTCCTCCCGGAACTCCTCCTCCACCGACCGCAGCGCCGGGATGAGCTGCTCCAGCGCCTCGGGGTGGGGACGCAGCACGCGCGTGCTCTCGGCGAGGCTCGTGAGCGTCGCCTGCGTGGGCGGCTGGCCCAGCGCCGCCGCACCGCGGAACAGCCGCTGCACGCCGCGCATCCACGAGTCCAGGTCGGCACCCGGTCCGAGCCGCGCCTCGGCGCCGTCGAACGTCGCGCGCGCCACCTCGCCGAACCGGCGCCACGCCGTCGAGCCCTCCTGTGCGGGCAGGCCTTCGAGGAGTGCGCCTGCCCGCGCGTCGACGCAGCCGCAGGACTCGCGGGTCACCAGCGTGGAGCGCGACAGGTGCTGGCCCGCCACGCGCTCGCCCCGGATCCGGGCGAGGAGCAGGGACACGGCCAGCTCGCCCACCTGGTCGTGGTGCGGGTCCACGGACGCGAGCCGGGGGCGCACGCGGGCGCCCGCCTCGGAGTGGTCGAAGCCGACGATCGCCTGGTCACCGGGCAGGGACAGCCCCTGGGCCCGCAGCACGCGGGAGAACCCGATCGCGTTGCGGTCGGTGGCGGCGACGGTCGCCGTCGTCGGCAGGCCCGGGCCGCCCACGACGGCCTGCGCCACGGTCGCCGCGCTCGCCTCCTGGTTGTCGGCCGTGCGGTAGAGCCACTCGGGCCGGGGCGTGATGCCGTGGGCCGTGAGCGTCGCGACGTAGGCCGCGTGCCGTTCGACGATGTCGGCCTGGCGCAGGCTGCCGAGGAACCCGATCTCCCGGTGCCCGTGCGCGATGAGGTGCTCCACCGCGGCCCGCGTGCCGCCCTCGTTGTCGGGCGTCACCACCGGGGCGTCGATGCTGGTGGTGCGCTCGCTGACCAGCACCACCGGCGTGCCGTCCGCCTCGATCCGCAGCAGCGTCGCCTCGTTGACGGCCGACGTGATGACGATGACGCCGTCGAGCTGGCCGAGGCTCACGGCCGCGGTGCCGGGCGGGCGGTCCGGGAACTGCTCGCGCTCCAGGTCCGCCGGATAGGTCTGCACCGCGACCACGCGGTGCCCCTCCGGGCGGACGGTGCGCGCGATCCCGGCGAGCAACCGTCCGAAGTAGTAACCACCGACGACCGGGGACAGCACCCCGATCACATACCTGCGCTTTCCGTTAAGCATGCTTATACACCCGTCTTCGTTGACGCTGTGCAAAATTCACCCAAGGGTGCATGCTACGTGGTTATGGTCCCAACGTCGCGACCGAACCATCCTGAAGTGTCCGATTACTCGACCCCTGCGCGACGGCCGACCATCGTCGACGTCGCCCGGGCCGCCGGCGTCTCGACCGCCGTCGTGTCGTACACGCTCAACGGGCGCCGCGGGGTCTCCGCCGCGACCCGGGAGCGCGTGCTCCGCGCGGCGGACGAGCTCGGCTGGCGGCCCGCCACGGCCGCCCGCTCGCTGCGCAGCGGCCCGGCCGCCGCGGCGCTGGTCGTGGTGCACGACCAGCCGTTCGGCACCCGGGCGGCGTTCCCGCTCGACCTCGTGACCGGCGCGCTCCAGACCCTCGGCCCGGACACCCTCACGCTCGCCGTGCACGTGGCCGGCTCCACTGCCGAGGCCGCGCAGCTCATGGACCGCTGGTGGACCGAGCGGCGCTACGCCGCGTTCGTGGTCACGGGCGTCCGGGCGGACGACGAGCGCCTCGCCGCCCTGCGCTCCCTGCCCGCGCCGGCCGTCGTGGTGGGCACCGCGCCGGACGCCGCGCCCGCCACCTGGCAGCACGTGGTGCTCGACGACGGCGACGCGTTCGAGCAGGTGGGCGGCTTCCTGGCCGAGCTGGGGCACCGGCGGGTCGCGATGGTGGCGGGGTCCGAGCGCCTCGTCTCGCCCGCGCGCCGGGCCGCCGCCCTGGAGGCGGCGCTGGCCCGGCGTGGTCTCGACCTGCGCACCGTCGCGGGCGACGGGCCCGAGCGCGCGGCGGCGGCGCTGCGCCCGCTGCTCGCCGCCGCCGACCGCCCCACGGCGGTGGTGACCGACGACGACGCGACGGCCGGGCTCGTGCTCGACGTCGCCCGGCGGCTGGGCCTCGGCGTGCCGTGGGACCTGTCGGTGGTCGCCGGGACCGACTCGCCGGCGTGCTACCTGACGACGCCGTCGCTCACCGCCGTGCCGTACCCCGTGGAGGAGCTCGGCCGGGCCACCGGCCGGGCGCTGCGCACCGCGCTCGGCACCGGTCCGGGCCGGCGTGCCGCCGGGTCCGGGCCGGGTGCGGACCGGGCGCCGGGCGCGGAGCCGCCGTCCGGCACCGTGGCGGTGGGGCGGCTCGTGGTGCGCGGTTCGACGGCGCCGCCGCCCGGCGGCTAATCGTTTAAGACGGTTCTGCCGCAGCCAAACGGTAGGCAAAGTTGCGCCAAGCCGCGGCGGAACGAGCCGCCGTGGTGCGCGGACCGTCGTCCGGCCCCGGGGCCGGCGCGGCGCGCGCTCGGTCCGGCCAACGGAGGTCACCGTGTCATCAGCACCTCGCCGCACCCGCGGCACGTCCCCACGCAGGTCCCGCACCGTGGCGGCAGCGGCAGCGGGCGTCCTGCTCGCGGTTCCCGCGCTCGTCGCCGTCGGGAGCGCTCCCGCCGTCGCGCTCGAGGACAACCCGTTCGTCGGGGCCGGGCAGTACGTCAACCCGGACTGGTCGGCCCTGGTCGAGACGGCCGCCGACGAGGTGGGCGACGCCGCCCTCGCCGCAGACATGCGCGCCATCGCCGACGAGCCGACGTCGGTCTGGATGGACCGCATCGCCGCGATCGAGGGCACCGAGCGGCAGCACGGCCTCGAGTGGCACCTCGACCAGGCGGTGGCGCAGTCCGGCGGCTCGCCCCTGGTGTTCAACGTGGTCATCTACGACCTACCCGGCCGCGACTGCCATGCCCTCGCCTCGAACGGCGAGCTGCCCGCCACCGCGGAAGGGATGACCCGGTACAAGACCGAGTACATCGACCCGATCGTCGCGCTGCTGAACCAGCCCGAGTACGAGAACCTGCGGATCGTCGCCACGATCGAGCCCGACTCGCTGCCCAACCTCGTGACCAACCAGTCCGACGCCGACTGCGTCGCGGCGGCCCCGTACTACCGCGAGGGAGTGCAGTACGCGATCTCCGAGCTGTACGAGGTGGGCAACGTCTACTCCTACATCGACGCGGCCCACTCGGGCTGGCTCGGCTGGCCGAACAACTCCAGCGGCGCGGCGCAGGAGTTCGCCAACGTGATCGAGGGCAGCACCTACGGGTGGAACGCCGTGTCCGGGTTCGTCACCAACACGGCGAACACCACGCCGCTGGAGGAGACGTACCTGACCAACCCCGACCTCCAGGTCGGCGGCGGCCAGGTGAAGTCCGCCGGCTGGTTCGAGTGGAACCCCGACTTCGACGAGATCGACTGGACCGCGAACCTCTACGACCTGATGGTCGCGCAGGGCGCCCCGTCGAGCATCGGCATGCTCGTCGACACCGGTCGTAACGGCTGGGGCGGGTCCGCCCGTCCGACGGCGGTCAGCACCTCCACCGACCTCAACACCTACGTGAACGAGTCCAAGGTGGACCGCCGCAACCACCGCGGCGCCTGGTGCAACCCGTCGGGTGCCGGCATCGGTGAGCGGCCGACGGTCGCGCCGTCCGGCCACGCGGAGTCGCACCTCGACGCCTACGTCTGGGTCAAGCCCCCGGGCGAGTCGGACGGCTCGTCCACGGAGATCCCGAACGACGAGGGCAAGCGCCTGGACCGGATGTGCGACCCGACGTACCAGTCCAGCGAGCTGGGCGGCCGGCTGACGGGCGCCCTCGCGGACGCCCCGCTGTCGGGCCACTGGTTCCAGGCCCAGTTCGAGATGCTGGTCGCCAACGCCTACCCGGCGATCGGCTAGGTCCGGCCGCACCCACCCGGCTGACTCACCGCCCCCGGGTGCGCGAGTCAGCCGGGTGG
>NZ_JBHWZO010000359.1:0-5133 GCF_042728455.1 Promicromonospora sp. NPDC060204 | reverse complement strand
GGTCAACACCTTGGGGTTGGGAGGAGTCGCGGGTCAGTACGGGTTGGTCGTGTAGGTGCGAGACAGCGTCTCCGGGATGCGGAAGTAGCTCGCCGACAGGCCCGCCGGGTCCGTCGCCAGGGCGCCGCGGCCGGGGACGTCGTCGCCGTCGTCCCAGCCCCACGGGGCGTTCGCGGAGTTCTGCGTACAGGAGATGCCGCCGTCGCCGCAGGAGCCGGAGGTGTCGCCCGCGAAGGTGCCCGCGCTCGCGAAGAGCTGGGTGTTGTCCCGCTGCGCCCACAGACCGCCGGACGCGTGGATGTCCACCAGGCGGTAGGACACGTCGCGGTCGGCCGGGTGCTCCGGCACCTCGGCGCGGCCGGCCGGGTAGTAGATGACGCCGTCGCCCTTGATGTCGTAGCCCGGGCGCGCCTTGAGCCCGTGGCCCTTGGCCTCCTGGGCGGTGACCGGGTGGGTCAGGCCGTCGTGCGGGCTGGTCGCCATCTGCAGCGTGCCGTCGATCGTCTCGGCGCCCGCGCCCCAGGTGCTGCCCTGCGGGGTGTACGAGTAGAAGTCGCTGTGCGCCACCGTGACCGCGCCGCGCAGGACGCCGTAGGCCGAGCCGTCCTTCTGCACGGCGACCATGACGCCCTCGGCGTCGTTCTCGTGCTCCGTGTCGAAGATCGAGTCCGACCAGTCCCGCGGGTGGAAGAACATGTAGGTCACGAACCAGTGGGTCGACGTCTCCATGACCGAGTAGTACGCCGTGGCGGCCAGCGCGTGGCTGCCGGTGTTCTCCCAGTTGTTGCGCGCGTTCAGGTCGCCGTCGAAGTCGTAGGCGGCGAGGTAGTCCGAACGGCCGCCCAGGGCGTTGGTCCCGGTCTGGTCCACGTCCTGGTAGTGGATCGGCGCCCAGCGCTGGGCCACGTCGGCGTTGCTCGCGGCCGACACCACGGCGGTGCTTCCGGACGTCGTCGCCCCCGCCGCGGCGGATCCCGCCGCCGCGATCCCCAGGGCGACCACGGCCGCCGTCGCGCCGGCGGCCAGCGTCAGTGTTCGTGCAGGTCCAGGCATCTGTTTCCCTCGTCCCGGTCGGTCTGACAGGTGGGTGTTCGAGGGAAGACTTCACCCCACGCGTTGCCGCAGGGCAACCGTGACATGGCAGTTCGATGACCAGTTCTAGCCCAGCAGGTCCTCCGCCAGTAGCGCGGCCTGCCGCCGCAGGTCGGGCACCGACGTGCACTCCCACTCCAGCCCGCGCCGGGCCAGCCCCATGGCGCGCAGCCGCGGGTGGCCGACGCCGGCGGCGTCGACCAGGGCGGCGTCCGGCGTCAGGTCGAGGCCCGTGCCGAGCCGGTGGGGCCGCATGACGCCGCGCGCCACCAGCGCGTCGACCAGCGGGTTCCAGCCGGGCGAGGTCAGGGCCGGCAGCCCCGTGGCGCCGACCACGAGGTCGAACGCGGACGTGTCCGGCCCCGACCCGCCCGGGCGGCCCAGCACCGCCTCGACCGTGGACACGGTGAGCACGCCGTCCGCGAGCAGCTCGTCCACGTGGGTGCGCATCGCGTGCGACATGCGGTGCCGCACGTTCTCCCACGAGCGCGCGTGCTCGCGCTGGAACGCCGCCTGCTCGTCGGCGGTCAGCCGGGACCAGGCGGGGTTGACCTGCGGGCGGACGGCGTCGATCACCGCGCGCCAGTCCCGCCCCGCCGCGCGCTCCGCGGCGACGCGCCGCCGCACCACGTCGACGGCGCCGGCCAGCACACCGCCGGGTCCGCCGCCGGGCGCACCCCCAGGTCCATCACCAGGTCCGTCCCCAGGCTCGTGACCGGGCGCGCCGTCGAGGTCGACCTCCACGGCCGGCGGCAGCGGGTCCGCGGCGTGCGCCGCGGGCAGGGCGCCGCCCCGGGAGACGGCGGTGAACGTCGCGCCGGGCAGCAGCGGGTGCAGGTGCGCGACGACGTCGAGCGTGGTCAGGCCGGTGCCCACGACCAGCACCCGCCGGGCGCCCGCGGCCCGCTTGTCGAGGTCGGGCGACCAGGGGTCGGCGACGTACCGCTCGCCCCACGGCTCGTACTCGGGCAGCCGCACGGGCGGCGGGGTGCCGAGCGTGAGCACGGCGGCGTCGGCACGCAGTGCGGTGCCGTCCGCCAGGGTGAGCGTCACGCCCGCCCCGGCGCCGTCCGCCACGCCGTCGCCGCTCCCGCCCACCGGCCCGGGACCGTCCACCACGTCCACCACCGTGCCGCGCACGTGCTCCACCGCGGAGCCGGCCGGCACGGGCACCGACCCGAGCAGCTCGGTGAGGTAGCGGCCGAAGTCGGCGCGCTGCAGGAACGTGCCCGGCTCGGCGGGCACACCGGCCGACGCGCACCAGCGCAGCAGGTGCTTCGGGTCGTCGTCGAAGGCGCTGAGCCGCGCGACCACGGCGTTGAGCGTGTGCCGGGGGTCGGTGGTCCGGTAGGGGAGGCCGCGGCCGGGTGTCTCCGCGGGTTCGATCAGCAGGACCCGCACCTGCCGGTGCGGCCCGTGTGACGCGGCCGCACGCACGAGGTGGGCCGAGAGG
The DNA here is from genome assembly GCF_042728455.1 of Promicromonospora sp. NPDC060204. Lineage (NCBI taxonomy): Bacteria > Bacillati > Actinomycetota > Actinomycetes > Micrococcales > Promicromonosporaceae > Promicromonospora > Promicromonospora sp. NPDC060204. Next base: position 2,588 of record NZ_JBHWZO010000359.1, on the reverse strand, counting down.
ATGACGCCGGCGGCCCCGCCGCCGACGACGGCGATGGTCCGCTGCATGGCCCGAGGATAACGGTTGCGACCAGGGCCGATGCATTACCGCGCATCGGACATGAGGTACATTCCGGCTAAAAGTCGTGGAGCGCGCCTCCGTCGCGCCAAGAACCTGGGGAGCCATGACAGTCACGACGACCACCCAGTCGGAGCGCCTGGTCGACCTGGCCGGCCCGGCCGACCTCACCCCGCTGAGCGAGACCACGAGCGGCCCCGACCCCGCCGCCGTGTACGAGGCGCTGCGCGCCCGGTGGGGGAACGTGGCGCCCGTGCTCCTGGAGCCGGGCGTGCCCGCCTGGCTCGTGCTGGGGCACCGGGAGCTGGTCACGGTGCTGCGCAACGAGGGCCTGTACTCGCGCGACGCGCGCAACTGGGGCCTGTTCGCGGACGGCACCGTCGGCCCGGGCAGCGGCGTCGGCGGCGTCCTCGCCCCGCGCGACGGCATCTACTACGTGGACGGCGCGCGGCACCGCCACCTGCGCCGGCTGGTCGACGACGCGTTCGAGAGCGTGGACGAGCACCGCCTCGCCGCGACGGTCGAGTACTGGTGCGGCCTCGCGCTGGACCGCGTGCTGGCCGCGGGCGAGGCCGACCTCGTCAGCGACTACGCGCGCGCCGTCCCGCTGCTGGTGATGTCCACCATGTTCGGGCTCGACCCGGAGCAGGCCCGCGCGATGCTCGGGCATTCGCGCAAGGTCTTCCAGGCCAAGGGCGCGGCCGGCGCCGAGGCGCTCAACGCGCAGCGCGCACTGATCTCCGACCTGATCGCGGACCGCCGCACGGCGCCGTCGGACGATCTGACCTCGGCGATCCTGCGGCACCCGAGCGCGCCCACCGACCTGGACGCGCAGAGCGCGGTGTCCGCCACGCTCATCCTGGGCAGCGAGTTCGAGGTCGGGTGGATCACGCAGGCGCTGCGCCTGCGGCTCACCGACCCGCGGTTCGACGGGCGCTCGGGCGGCCGGCTGTCCGCGCCGGACACGCTGGAGGCCGTGCTCGGCTCCACGCCGCCGGCCCCGAACGCGGCGCCCCGCTTCGCCCTGGCCGACACCACGCTCGGCGACCGGGCTATCGCGGCGGGCGACGCCGTCGTGCCGGGCATCCTGGGCGCGAGCGCCGAGTCGCGGGGGACCGGCGACGACATCTGGCTGGAGTCGGGCAACCTCTCCTACCTCACGTGGGGCGCGGGCCCGCACGCGTGCCCCGCGCGCCGCCCCGCGACCCTGATCGCGCAGATCACGGTCGAGGCCGCGCTGCGCCGCCTCGGCGGCGTCGCGCTGACCGTGCCGTCGGAGGCGCTGCGCTCGGCCGGGACGCTCTTCTCGTCGGCGCCGCGCGAGCTGCCCGTGCGGTTCGAGGTGCCCCGGCCCCCGCGGCCGGTCAGGCCGGCGAGCTGATCGCGAGCATCTCCGGCACGACCACGTCCCAGGCGGACCGCGGCGGGTACTGGTGTCCCACGCCGGGCAGCAGCACCAGGCGCGCGCCGGTGATCGCGGCGGCCAGCGCCGCGCCGTGCTCGGGCGGGAACAGCGGGTCGGCGTCGCCGTGCAGCACCAGGGTGGGCACGGTGACGTCGGCGAGCGTGCCGCGCACCGGGCGGCTCTCGACCAGGAAGTGGTTGGCCGCGGACGCCGGGTCGATCGACCGCCGAACGATCCGGCGGGCGGTGGCCAGCGCGGCGACCTCGTCGTAGCCGGGCCCGGCGAACGCCCGCTCCGCCGCGACGATCGAGCGGACGACGTCGTCCGGGTCGCTCCAGTCCGGGTCCGGCGGCGGTGAGCTGAACTGGGCCGCCGCCTCCGGCGTGGGGCCTGGCAGGGTCGGCCCGTCGGGGTCGTGCGTCACGGGGCTCGTCGACATCAGCGTGAGCGACGAGACCCGGCGCCGCTGCTCGATCGCCGTCTGCTGCGCGATCCCGCCGCCCATCGACACCCCGGCCAGGTGCGCGCGGCCGATCCCGAGCGCGTCCAGCAGGCGCACCGGGTCCAGCGCGAGGTCGTCCCCGGTGTACGAGGGCGCCCCGGGCGGGTCGGTCCGGGAGCGTCCGGTGTCGCGGTGGTCGTACCGGATGACGTACCGGCCGGGCGGGCCGCCGTCGGCCAGGGCCTGGCAGAAGTCGTCCTGCCACCAGTCCATGGGGCCGCCGATCCCGCCGATCAGGAGGATGGCCGGGTCGGCCGGGTCGCCGAAGGTCTCGGCGCACAGCAGGGCGCTCGGTACGTCGACAAGGGTCTCCGTCATGAGGTGCTGACGACCGGAAGGTTGAAAACTCATCGGTCGGGTTCGCCGGGTCGTGGTGGGGCGTCAGAGTCCGGCGTCGTCAGAACCCGGCGCCGTCAGAACCCCAGTACCAGCGCGACCACGGCGAGCGCCGCCGCCGCGCCCGCGCCGGCCCAGGCGACCAGCACCTGCCGCCGGGTGCGCGCCCGGTCGTCGTCGAGCTGGGCCCGCAGGGTCTCGAACTCGCGGTGGGCCGCCTCGATCTCCGCGCGGAGGGCCGCGAGCTGCGCGTCCGCCCGGGCCGCCGTGGCCTGCGCGGTCGCCGCC
>NZ_JBHWZO010000358.1:0-5203 GCF_042728455.1 Promicromonospora sp. NPDC060204 | reverse complement strand
GTCGAGGCCCGCCTGCTGCAGGTCGGCGGCGAAGGCCTCGACCGTCAGGTCGCGGTAGGCGACCGGCGCACCGGTGGCGTCGGCGATCGTCGCGGCGAGCTCGGTGAACGTGAACGCGGGTCCGCCGAGCTCGTGGACGACGACGGGCGCGGCGGTGCCGTCGGCAGAGCCGTCAGCAGAGCCGTCGGCAGAGCCGGCAGCGGCGTCGTCGGCGAGCAGGGCGGCGGCCGCCGCGCCGGCGTAGTCGGCGCGGGGCGCGGCGGAGACCTTACCGTCGCCCGTGGCCCCGACGATCTCGCCGCGCTCGACGAACTCGCCGATCCGCGCGGTGTAGTTCTCGGTGTACCAGCCGTTGCGCAGCAGGGTCACGGGCAGGCCCGACGCGCGCAGCACCTGCTCGGTGGCCTGGTGCTCCCCGGCGAGCGGGTTGGTGGTGTCGTCCGCGTTGAGGATGCTGGTGTAGGCGATGCGCTCGACGCCGGCGGCCTTCGCGGCGTCGATCACCGCGGTGTGCTGCGGCACGCGCGCGCCGGGCTCGCTGCCGGAGACGAGCAGCAGCCGCTGCACGCCGACCAGCGCCGTGGCCAGGGTCTCCGGACGGTCGTAGTCGCCCTCGCGGACCTGCGCGCCGAGCTCGGCGAGGTCGGCGGCCTTCTCGGGGGTGCGGGCGATGGCGACGACGTCGGCGGCGGGGACGCCGCGGGACAGCAGCTCCTGCACGACGAGGCGGCCCAGGTGTCCGGTGGCTCCGGTGACGGCGTAGGTGGTCATGTGGTCTCTCCAGGTTTCGGCGTGGTTCCGGCACGGTGGGCAGTTGCCGGTGGATAGCACTAACGAATCGAAAGTACACCACATTCCGATCGCGCGCGGTATCCTCGTGTCGTGAGCCTCGCCGACCTGGAACCCGCCGACCTGCCGGGCGACGCCCCGACCGGGCCGCCGCAGGAGCTGGTGACCGACGTCTTCGCCCGGGGCTGCACGTCCCGGGCCGCCTTCGAGGTGGTCACGTCCAAGTGGGCCTCGCTTGCGCTGCTCGCGCTGGGGGAGGGCAGCTACCGGTTCAACGCGCTGCGCCGCCGCGTCGAGGGGGTCAGCGAGAAGATGCTGTCCCAGACGCTGCAGGCCCTGGAGCGGGACGGCATGGTCACGCGCGACGTCGTCACCACCATCCCGCCGCGCGTGGAGTACGGGCTGACGCCGCTGGGGGAGCAGGTCGCGCAGCGCCTGCGCGCGCTGGCCGACCTGCTGGAGGCGACGGCGGCGGGCCGGGACGCCGCGCCCGCTGATGATCGGGACGCCGACCCTGCCGCTCGCTGACCCCGCTCGCTGACCCTGCCGCTCGCTGACCCCGGGGCTGGCGCGGTCCGCTGACTCGCTACTGGATGCGCGAGACGTGGTAGTGGCTGATCAGCCAGCGGTCCTCGTCGCGCACCGCCGCGACGGTGAGGTAGACATTCACGGGTCCGCCGGGGCGGTGGAACGCGACCGCGGCATAGCCGAGGGCCGCGTCGTCACCCAGCGCGCTGGTGCGGATCAGGGTGTACTCGGCAGTCAGGCCCACGGGCTGCTTGCCGTAGTACGCCGAGACGGCGTCCCGCCCGAACGACGGTTCGGGGTCGAAGCCCTGGAACAGGGCGTCCGGCGTGAACTGCGCGGCGATGTGCGGCAGGTCGCGGCGGCGGATGCCGTCGGACCAGCGGTCGAGCAGCGCGGAGATCACCCCGGCGGCGTCGTCCTGGTTGAGGGTCTCCTGGCTGGTTCCTGCCTGGCTGGTGTCGTGCCGGCTGGTCTCGTGCTGGACCATGAGCTTTTCTCCTTGTCCCGGTCCGGGGGCCGGTCGAGCTGCGTGGCCGGGATGCCCGGCCGAGCGTGGGGCGGCCCGGGTGGGCCGCCCCGGACGGGTCAGTGGCCCGCGATCTGCCCGCCGTCGACGTGCAGGAACTCGCCCGTCACGAAGGGTGACTGCTCCAGGTAGAGGACGCCGCGGGCGACGTCGTCGATCTCGCCCATGCGCCCCAGCGGGTGTAGGCCCGCGAGGGTCTCGTGGGTCTCCTCCGGGTGCATCGGGGTCTTGATGACGCCGGGGGAGACGGCGTTGAAGCGGATGTTCTCGGCCGCGTACTCGATCGCCAGGGCACGCGTGGCCGAGGCGATCCCGCCCTTGGTCACGGACGCGAGTGCGGACGGGAACACCGACAGCGGGCTCTCGACGAGGGTCGTGGTGATGCTCACCACGTGGCCGCCGCCGGCCGCCTGCATCAGGGGGATCGCCCGCTGCGTGAGGTGGAAGAAGCCGGCGACGTTGATGCTGACCATGGTCTCGAGGTCCGCCGCGGTGTAGTCGGTGAACCGCTTGGCGATGAACACGCCCGCGTTGTTCACGACCGTGTCGACGCGGCCGAAGCGCTCGACGGCGGTCTTGATGATCCGGTCCGCGGTCGCGGGGTCGGAGATGTCTCCGCTGACGACGGCGAGGTCGTCGGCCTCGTCCCGGTCGATGGAGCGCGAGTTGGCGACGACGGCGTACCCGAGCTGGCGGTACGCGTCGACCAGGCCGGCGCCGATGCCCTGGGAGGCTCCGGTGATGACGGCAACCTTGTGAGTGCTCATGGTCTTCTTTCTTTGTAGACGGTCGGTCAACTACTGGGGTTCCCATTTATAGTTGACCGGTCGTATGCTGTCAACATGCCGAGAAGCTCAGATGGTCGTGAACGCCTGATCGAAGCGGGCGTGGAACTGTTCTCCCAGCGCCCCTACGGTTCGATCGGCGTCGCGGAGCTGTGCACGCGCGCCGGCGTGAACAAGGGGTCGTTCTACTACTTCTTCCCGTCCAAGGAGGCGCTGGCGCTGGCCGTGATCGACCGGCACTGGACCTGGCAGAAGGGCGTGTGGACCGGGATCCTCGACGGCCCCGGCACCCTGCTCGAGCGGCTGCGCGGCCTGTTCGACGCCACCGCGCAGATGCAGGTCGACGCCCTGACCGGCACCGGCTGGGTCGCGGGCTGCCTGTTCGGCAACCTCGCCCTGGAGGTCAGCTCCCAGAACGAGCCGGTGCGGCTGCGCCTGCAGGAGATCTTCGACGAGCAGATCGAGATGATCTCGGCGCGGCTCGCCGCCGCCGTCGAGTCCGGGGACGTCCAGCCCCTGGCCGACGGCGTCGACGCCGCCGCCAAGGCGATCGTCGCCCAGCTCGAGGGGCTCGTGCTCTTCGCCAAGGTGTTCAACGACCCGTCGCAGCTCGACGCGCTCTGGCGGAACAGCCTGGCGCTCCTGGGCCTGACGGCCCCGGCCGCTGCCTGACGACCGCGCCCGCCCGCCGCGTCCCGTCGGCCCCGTCCCGCCGGCCTCATTGAGTGCTGGGTATTTGCGCTTCTGGCACACAGAAACGAGCAAGAACCCAGCACTCAACGGTCACGGGGTTGGGGTGTCTGCCAGGTCTACGGCCCACGTCTGCCGGATCAGCGCGCGGCCCGACTCGGTCACGTCCAGGCCACGGCCCGACCGGTGCCGGGTCACCCAGCCGGCGTCGAGAAACCGCGAGCCGACGGCGGAGCCGAGCGCCCCGGCCAGGTGCGGCCGGCGCTCCGTCCAGTCGAGGCAGGCCCGCGTGGTCGGACGCCGCGCGGCGACGGCGCCGTCGACGTCCACCCCGAGCTCGCCCAGGCCGACCGCGCCCGCGTCGGTCAGGGTCAGCTCGTCGCGGCCGGCGAGCCAGCCGGACCGCACCCAGGCGTCCGTCAGGCCCGTGCCCAGGCGCCCGGCGAGATGGTCGTAGCAGAACCGCGCGGCGGCCAGGTACTCGGCCCGGCGGCTGCGGCGGTACCCCGAGACGGGCGCGGCGTCGGCCAGCACGCCGAGGGACTCCAGCGCGGCCGCGACGTCCGGCCCCGCCAGGGCGTAGTAGCGGCGCCGCCCCTGGGCGCGGGCGGTGACGAGGCCGGCGTCGACCAGGACGGCCAGGTGCTCCGAGGCGGTCGACCCGCTCACGCCCGCTGCCGTCGCCAGCTCGCCCGCCGGACGGCGGGTGCCGTCCAGGAGCAGGTTGAGGAACACGGAGCGCGCCGGCGTGGACAGCGCCCGGCCCACCACGGTGAAGTCTCGGTCCCGGGTCATCGCCCGACGGTACGGCGCGGACATTTCGGCGTCCACCGAAGGGTTTCCGACCTACCGTCCCGGCATGAGCCAGCTACAGACCGCCCCGCCGTCCCACCCCTACGCCACCCGCCTGCACTGGGCCGGTTCCACCGGCGGCGGCCTCCGCTCCTACTCCCGCGACCACGTCGCGACCGCCGCACCCGCCACCCCGGTCGTCGAGCTGAGCGCCGACTCCGCCTTCCGCGGCGACCCCGACCGGCTCAACCCGGAGCAGCTCGTGGTGATGGCGGCGTCGTCGTGCCAGATGCTCTCCTTTCTCGGCGCCGCCGCCCGCGCCGGGGTGGACGTGCTCGCCTACGACGACGCGGCCACCAGCCACCTTGACCTGACCGCGACGCCCGCGCGCCTCGGCGCGATCCGCCTGGCCGTGACCGTCCGCGTGGCCGCCGGCACCGACGAGACGCTCGTGCAGGAGCTCGCCGAGCAGGCGCACCACGCCTGCTACGTGGCCGCCTCCCTGGCCGTCCCCGTCGAGGTCGCCCTGACGGTCCTGTTCGGAGCGGTGACGGTCGGATGAGCACCCACCTGCGGGACCTGGAGGTCCGCCTGCCCGACCGGCCCGGGGCGCTCGCCGACCTGGGCGAGGCCCTCGGCGCGGCGGGCGTCAGCCTGGAGGGCGGCGGCGTCTTCACGGTGGGCGACGTCGCGGTCGCGCACTACCTGGTGCAGGACGGCGCCCGGGCGCTGCGGGCCGTCACGGCCGCGGGGCTCGGGCCGGCGGTGGTGCGCGACGTCGTCCTGGCCCGGCTCGACCAGGAGACACCGGGTCAGCTCGGCACGCTCGCCCGGCGCTTGGGCGACGCCCGCGTCAACGTGCGGGTCCAGTACAGCGACCACGTCGGCAACCTGGTGCTGCTGGTCGCGGACGACGACCTGGCGTCCTGCCGGGAGGTCGTCGCGGCGTGGGGCCGACGCCGTCCGGCGGCGTCCGGTACGTGACACGACCGCGGGTGCCGCAACAGGCGCCGGGGTCCGGCCGCGCGCTGCGGGGCCGGTGCACAACTCCCCTTTGAGGCCCGGGTTTCTCCTCTTTGGGGCAGTCCAAAGA
>NZ_JBHWZO010000357.1:0-5214 GCF_042728455.1 Promicromonospora sp. NPDC060204 | reverse complement strand
GTCGTAGGACGTCGCCACCCCGGCCGTGGCGGGCTGCCGCGGGGCCGCCGCGTCAGCGGATGGTCACCGTCCCGGTGCTCGTCACCGACCTGGTCGTGTACCCGGCCCGCGAACCGGTCACCGTGACCGTCAGGTGCTTGCCCCGGGCCCGCGCCGGGATCACGAACCGGTTGCTCGTCCGGGTCGAGATGGTCACCCCGTCCGCCTTCCACACGTACTTCACCGACGACGGCGCCGGCGACCACGTCCCGCGGCTCACCGTCAGCGTCGACCCGACCCGCTTGGTCCCCGTGATCGTGGGCCGTGGCGCGGTGAAGGTCCCCGCGGCGACCGTCGAGGTCGCGGAGCTGGCGACCGACCTCGTCGTGTAGCCCGTGCGCGTGCCGATCACCGTGACGGTCAGCCGCTTCCCCTTCGCCGACGCCGGCACCACGAACGTGCTCGACGTCCGCGTGGAGATGGTCGTTCCGTTCGCCTTCCACACGTACTTCACGGACGACGGCGTCGGCGACCACGTGCCGCGCGTCGCCGTCAGCGTCGCGCCGACCTTCGCCGTGCCCTTGATCGTGGGCTTCGGGGCGGTGAACGTCCCGGGGGCGACGGCGGATGTGGGGGCGCTGGTCGCCGACGACTCGTAGTACTGCTTGAGGCCGGTGACCGTGACGGTGACCTTCTTGCCCGCCGCCGAGGCGGGGACGGTGAAGGTGCTCGACGTCGCGCCCGCAACCGCGACGCCGTCGACCTTCCACGCGTAGCGGAAGCTGGTGGGCGTCGGCGACCAGATGCCGGTGGCGGCGGTCAGCTTCGAGCCGACCTTCGCCGTTCCCGTGACCCTCGGCGTCGCTGCGGTGAAGACGCCAGGCTCGACAGTGACCGTCCGCTCCAGGCGGGCAGGAGCGAAGCCGTATCCGCCCCGATACAGCACGGTCATGGGGTAGGTGCCGGGAGCGAGCTCGTCCTCGTGGCCGATCGAGATCTTCCCGCGGCCATTCTCGTCGAGCTGGTCGCCGGCCCCGAACCAGGTCCCGTCGTCGAGCTGCAGGACCGCAACTCCTACCGGAACGAGCGAGTCGGACAGCACGTCGAACGCGACGAAGTCCGGCATCTGACCGTAGCGCCACGAGGAGGGCAGGTCACTCTCGACACGTGTGGCGGCGGGCGGCAGTACGACTACCTGACCGGTCCACGACACCGAGTCGGCCTCGCCCCAACCTTGGTAGTCGAACTGCGCCGTGTAGGTACCGGGTTCAAGTTGCAGATAGTGCATGCACCAGTTGCCCGGCGCGCCGTCCCAGGGTGGGGGTTCCGCCTCGTAGACATCGCCTGCGTTGCTGCCGACGCTGATCGTGGCTGGTCCGTACGTCGTGGGCCACCACAGAGGCGAGCCGTCCTCAGTGGCGAGCGTGAAGCAGAGCGTCTTCTCGGTGCCGTCGTGCCACGTCGCGGGTCCCGAGGTGGTGAGCTTTACGTTGGCCGGCTTCTGGAAATCGAACGAGGTCTCGACTGTGGTTGCGGCGTAGGGGGACCCGGAGAACGTCACGTCCAGCAGGTGGGTTCCGGTGAGCTCGTGCTGTCCGGTGGAGAACCGGATCTCAGCCGGATCCGAAGGCCAAAGGCCCACCGTCTCGAGCACCTGTACCTGCCCGTCAGGTGCCTGCGATGTCGGCTCAAATTGGCCGGAGACCGGCACCCCGTCAGCAAGGGTGGCATTGACGCCGATCCGGACGTCATCCGTGACGCGCAACGGACGGCCGGAAGGAAGCACGGGCTGCAGGGAAACTTCCACAGGGACGGGGTCGCCGACCATGATCGCCCAGTGCTGCGCAGAGCCGCCGTGGCCGTCGACGGCGGAGAAGACGGCGCGCTCCGCCGGAACCAGCGGCGGCGTCGCGTTCCTGCCGCTGAGTCCCCAGCTAAGGATCGACCCGTCGTCCAGCGCGGCACTGCCCTGGCCCGGGTTCATCGCAGCGAGCGAAACGACGGAACGTCCCGCCGGGGCGGCGGCGAGCTGTGTCCCGCTCGACGAGAGGACCCGTCCGTCCACAGTGGCGCCGACCACCTCCCCGTTGCCCATGTCGACGCCGATGAACCGTGTGCCCGCCGGGGGGTTGACGACTCGGGTCTCCCACCCGTCGACCAGTTCGTGGCAGCTCAGAATGACGCCGTCACTGCGCAGCGCGGCCCAGTCTCCCGAGTCCCGCCGGGCCGTGATGGCGGTGTAAGTAAGGTCGGCACCCGGATCGCGTGCCTCGGAGCACGACTCGCCCGGGGCGGAGGCAGGGTCGAGTGTCCCGTCCGAACGCAGTGCCAGGTGCCCTGAGATTGCTGTGTACCTCAGACCCTGGGGCGGCGTCTTCACCGGCGTTCCCGACGCGTTGACCACTATGCCGTCGGACCTGAGGATCTGTGTGGTCCAGTCCCAGCCCGCCGACACGGCAGTAAATGTCGTGCCGTCCGGTGGCGTGAGGTGGCGGCTCGATCCGCTGAAGGCGCCGGAGCCGTGGATGTCCACTCCTCCGTCGCCCCGCAGTATCAGGATCTGGCGATCGTCGGAGGAGAGCGCCACGGCATGAACACCGTCCGGAAGCGCTCGCGGCGAGTTGCCGTTGAACGCGCCGCTCAAGCTTCCCCATGCCACGACCTGTCCGCCGTGCGTGCTCGGCATTCCCTCCGGCACGAAGCTGGGATCGAGGAGTTCGGCATCCGTCGCGAGGGTTGGAGCAACGACTTCTGTCGTGCTCGCCGCGAGCGTGTCTATCGCAGGCGACGCGCCAGCGGCAGTCACACCAAGTCCGAGCACGAGACCCGAGGCCAGCAGCGACGCACAGGTCCGCCGTGCAGAGGGAAGGAACCGCCGTGTTACCGAGGTCGACATCGAGCGCTCCATCAGTAGCCGCGCATGGTCTACACGCGGGACGACAAGTCGCGTGACTGTATCCGCCGCGCGGCCGCGTTTGCCCCGAAATAAGGGGAGTCGCGCCCATCTTCACCCGGTAACGCTGCGGCGCCTCAGGCCGGCGCCAAGATCTCCAACCGCCCCGGCAGTCCCGCGCCCGCGCCCCGTCCCGGCGGGTACCGCCCGTCCGCTCCCGGCGTCACCGTCCCCAGCACGCTCGGGTGCCGCGCGCCCGTCGCCCCCGGCAGCACGCCGGGCAGGCCGTGCCAGGTGTGCCAGCCGAGCACCGCGAACGCCAGCGCCTCCTTGGTCTGGCTCGGCACGCCCAGCTCGTCGGAGGTGCGGACGGCGACCCCGGGCAGCTCGGACCGGAGCGCCGCCATGAGCACCGGGTTGCGGGTGCCGCCGCCCGAGGCGACGACCTCGGTGGCGGTGTCCCGGACGGCATCGGCCACGGTGCGGGCCGTGAGCGCCACGAGTGTGGCGAGCAGATCCTCCGCCGTCGGCTCCATGGGGCCGAGGCGGTTCAGCAGGTAGGAGAGGTGGAACAGCTCCTTGCCCGTCGACTTCGGGGCCGGTCGTGCGTAGTAGGGCTCGTCGAGGAGGCGCTCCAGAAGAAGAGGGAGCACTCGGCCCCGGGCGGCGAGCGCGCCGTCCGCGTCGAAGGCGAGGCGTCCGCCGGTGACGTGGCGGGTCGCGGCGTCGAGCAGCGCGCAGGCCGGGCCCGTGTCGAAGGCGACCGGCGTCGCTGCGGACGGCGTCGCCCCGGACAGCACGGTCACGTTCGCGATGCCGCCCAGGTTGAGCGCGACGGCGCCGGGGCGGCCGGCGAGCCACAGCGCGTCGAACAGGCCGACCAGCGGGGCGCCCTGCCCGCCGGCGGCGACGTCGCGCGTGCGCAGGCCCGAGACGACGGGGAGCCCGGTCGCCTCGGCGATCCACGCGGGTTCGCCGATCTGCAGCGTGCCCCGAACCGCGCCGCCCGCGGGCGCCCAGTGGAAGAGTGTCTGGCCGTGGGAGACCACGAGGTCGGCTCGCCCGCCGCAGAGCTCGGCCACGGCACGGGCCGCGACGTCGGCGAAGGCCTGTCCGATGCCGGTGTCGAGCCGGCACAGCGCCTCCGCGGTGGTGGCGGCCGGGGGCAGGGCCGCCATCAGCTCGGACCGGAGGGCCGCCGGGTACGGGGCGGAGATGTGTCCGAGGGGCGTGAGCGTCAGCGTGTTGCCGGCGAGCCGGAGGTCGCAGGCCGCGGCGTCGACCCCGTCATGGGACGTGCCGGACATCAGGCCGACCACGCGCAGTGAGAACTGCGGATCCGGCGGTGAAATGTGCGCCGCGGGTATGGGATTCACCATCACGGCGACGCCTCCGGTCGTGTTTGCACCAGTGTTAGCCCTTACTCCCCGTTTGCGTCACAATCTCCCACATGCTTGACGTCTCGATCGCCCCTGCTCCGGCGCCGGACGCGCCGTTCGAGGACCACGTCGAATGGGCGCGTAACGCCCCTGCGACTCCTGCTACACCCGCGGCGCTGTTCACGGGTGGTCTCGACAACGCTCCCGTCGACGACCGTCTCACGATCGACGCGCCGGAGTGGGACTACCCCACGCTGGCCCGCGAGATCGTGCTCAAGTCCCGCGGTGCCGTGCTCGACATCGGCACCGGTGACGGCGACTTCTTCGCGGGCCTCGGCCCGCTCCCCAAGGGTTCGGCCGCCACGGAGCTCGGCCCGGCCTTCCTCGCCGCCCGACGGCGCCTCGAGCCGCTCGGCATCGACGTGCGCCGCGTGGAGCCGTCCTGGACGGGCGACGTGCTGCTGCCGTTCTTCGACGGTCAGTACAGCGCGGTGCTCAGCCGGTTCAGCACCATCGACCCCGACGAGGTGGGCCGCGTGCTGGAGCCGGGCGGCACGTTCCTCACCGAGCAGGTGGACACGCGCGACGGCTTCGTCCTCAACCAGGCGCTCCGGGTGCCGCTGGGCTGGGATCCGGACGGCGTGACGATCGACGTGATCTCCGACGGCCTCGTCGCCTCCGGCCTCGAGATCGTCGAGGCCACGGAGTACGCGGGGACGCGCACGTTCAAGGACCTCTCCTCCGTGCTGTGGTACCTGCGGGTCGCGGCCTGGCAGGTGCCCGACCTGGCCGACCTCACCCCGGCCGCCGTCGCCCGCCACGAGGCGGCTCTGCGCGGGCTGCACATGCACTTCGCGACGGGCAACGTGCTCGTGGACGAGGCCCCGCGGATCCTGGTCACGGCTCGCCGCCCGTTCTGAGGCCGCCCGTTCCGGGAACGCCAGGGCCCGTCGAGACACGTGT
>NZ_JBHWZO010000356.1:0-5260 GCF_042728455.1 Promicromonospora sp. NPDC060204 | reverse complement strand
GGACCCTACGTTCGACGGCCTGTCAGAAGTCGAACAGGTCCTCCAGGAAGGACTCCTTGCGCTTCTTCTTGTACCGCGGGTCGTGGCGGCGGTCGTCGTACGACCCGTACCGGCGTTCGTTGTCGTACCGGCGGTCCCGGTCGTAGCGCCGGTCGTCGTCACGACGCCGGTCGTCGTCGCGGCGCCGGTCGTCGTAGCGCGGGTCGTAGGCCGGCTGCGGCGAGCCGTACGCCGGGCCGGCGTGCACGGGGTTGGGCGCAGAGGGGGCGGCGGGTGCGGCCGGCGGCGTCGCCGGCCGGTTCTCGGCCGCGATCTCGGTCTCCACCGAGCGGTCGATCACCTTGTCGAGCTCGCCACGGTCGAGCCACACGCCACGGCACGTGGGGCAGTAGTCGATCTCGATCCCCTTGCGCTCGGACATGACGAGCGTGGTCTGGTCGATGGGGCACAGCATCGGATTGGTCTCCTTGCGGTCGTCGTCTACCGATCGGCCAACGGACGGGGCGGGCCCGCGGTTCCTCGGAGGCCGTCGGCGAGCCCGTCCGCGAGCGCGCCGGCCGAGCCGCCGTCGCCGTCCGCGACGATCGCCCACACGATCGCCGCCGCGACGAGCAGGCCCGCCAGCACGGCGAGCGTGATCTTCCACGCCGACCACGGCCGCTCCCCGACCACCTCGGCCGTGCGGGCGTTGACCAGCACCTGGAACGGTTTGCCGCCGTACAGGTACGTGGCGATCCACACGGGCAGGAGAAGGAGCTTGTAGGTCACCGCCGCGTAGCTGGTGTGCACCTGGTGCACGCGCTGCACGTCGCCGCCGATGTCCCGTTCGCAGTCGTTCTCGATGACCGGCGCCATCTCCCCCTTGGCGTTCTCCAGCCCGGCCTCGGGCTCGACGTCGTACCGCAGGGTCTCGTAGCCGGCGAGGTAGTCGGGCTGGTAGGCCCGGGCCTGCTGGAGCGGCCACGGGCTGAGCTTCGCCAGGTGCTCGGGCATGACGCGGTGGGTCCCGGTGACGAGGACGTCGTCGAAGTCCCGCGCCACCGTGCCCGACGCCGGGTACCAGCGGGTCTTCTGCACCTGCCGGGTCTGGGTCTGGCTGCGGCCCTCGGAGTCGGTGGTCGTGTACGTCTCGGTGACCCAGTAGTGCTCGCCGCGCTGCCCGGTGTAGTCCGAGCGGGTACGCGCGTCGAACGTCCAGTGCGGCAGGTAGACGCCGTGCGCCTGCTCCGCCGAGACCACCTTCTTCAGGGCCGACGGCGCGAACCAGCGTGAGCGCACCCAGGTCTGCAGGGCGCCCTGCATGGCCGACCGGTCCACCTCGAAGGGCAGCACGGCCTCGGGCTCGACGAGGCCGAGCGTCTCGACCTCGGCGACCATCGGCGAGCCGCAGAAGCCGCACTTCTGGGACAGGTGGTCGCTGGTGGTGACCGCGCCGCAGGTGTCGCAGCGGTAGTCGTGCGCCGCGGGCGCGGCGGGCCGCGCCGTCGCCGCCAGGGCCGCGAAGTCGTGCTCGCGCACCTCGCGGACGACGGCGGCGACCTCCTGCTCGTAGCCGCAGTACGGGCAGGTCAGCGTGCCGGTCCCGGCCGCGAACTCGACCGCGGCCCCGCACTGCGCGCAGGGGTAGGCGTGGTGGGCGGCGGGGCCGCCGTCGGTGAGCTCCGCCATGCTCAGGCCTGCGGCAGCGGGGGCGGTGTGGCGCCCAGGTGCTTCGCCACGTCCGGGACCGACGCCGCCGGCTCCCAGCCGGCCATGCCGGCACGCCAGATGAGCGTGGTCGCCGTGAGGGTGCCCGCGGCGGCCTGGCCCGCGAGCGCGGCGTCGTCAAACGGGCCGGTCTGCGCGCCGCCGTTGCCGAGGTACCAGCCGCCGGGCAGGGGCGGCGGGCCCGACGCGGCGGCCGGGGCCGGGGCGGGCGCCGCGGGCGCCGGCTGCGTGGGCGGCACGATCGCGTTGCCGACCCCGTGGCCCAGGCCCATGCCGATCACCGCGCCTGCGGCGCCGCCGCCGTCGGCCGCCGCCTCCATGGCCTGGCCGGCCTGGAACTGCTGGAAGGCGGCCATGCTGCCCACGGTGCCCGACGAGACGATGCCCATGGACGTGCGCTTGTCGAGGGCCTCCTCGACCTCGGGCGGCAGCGAGATGTTCTCGATGACGAACTTCGGCACGGAGATGCCGATGTCGGCCAGTTCCTCGGTGAGGCGGGTGGCGAGCTGGTCGCCCAGGTCGCCGTGGTGCGCGGCGAGCTCGATCACGGGGATGCCCGACGTGGCGAGCACGCTCGCGAGGTGGCTCACCACGTTCTGCCGCAGGTACTCGTGCACCTCGTCGGTGCGGAACTGCGGGTCGGTGCCGACCAGCTCGCGCAGCAGCACCTGGGGGTCGGTGACCCGGGCCGAGAACGCGCCGAAGGCCCGCACGCGCACCATGCCCAGCTCCGGGTCCCGCATCATGACGGGGTTCTTGGTGCCCCACTTCATGTCGGTGAACTGGCGGGTGCTGACGAAGTACACCTCGGCCTTGAACGGCGAGTGGAAGCCGTGCTTCCAGCCCTTCAGCGTCGAGAGCACCGGCAGGTTCTGGGTCTCCAGCGTGTAGGTGCCGGGCTGGAAGACGTCCGCGATGACGCCCTCGTTGACGAAGACCGCGGTCTGCGACTCGCGCACCACGAGCCGGGCGCCCATCTTGATCTCGCTCTCGTAGCGGGGGAACCGCCAGACGATCGTGTCCCGGGTGTCGTCGAGCCACTCGACGATGTCGACCAGCTCGCCCTTGATCTTGTCCAGCAGGCCCATGTCGTCTTCCTCTTCTCTCCGCCCGGGCACCCGCCCGGAAACCCCAAGCACTCGGACCCTACAAGTCCGGTACGTCCGGGCAAACGAAAAGGAGTCCCGTTCGGTGCCCAGGATGTCCCACGGGTGTTCCACGCGTTGTCGGGCGCCTGCCGGTGGACCGGACATGTGAGAGAGTTTCACCGCAGGGTGACTACCCGGCGAACCTGTCCGGAGGTGCTAGGACCGATGACCGTCCTCGTGGCATACAACGAGTCGCCCCAGGGTGAGGCGGCCATGCGCGCCGCCGTCGCCGAGGCGGTACGGCGCCGGCAGGAGCTGGCCGTCCTCGTGCTCACGCCGCAGGCGGACACCAAGGTCCCCGCGTCGCTCGCGCACCTGCTCGACACCGTCCCCGGCACCGTCACCGTCGCGCCAGTCACGTTCCGCGCCGAGCAGGCCGAGGTGGCCGACGCGATCGTCGACCAGGCCGAGGCCGTCGCCGCGGACCTCGTGGTCATCGGCTCGCGCAAGCACTCTACGGTGGGCACGTTCCTGGTGGGGTCGACGACGCAGCAGGTGCTGCTCGACTCCCCCGCCCCGGTCCTGGTGGTCAAGGCCAGCTACGCCTGAGCCGGAGACCCAGGCGTAGCCGCACTACTTCACTGCGCCCGACGTGATGCCCGAGATGATCTTGCGCTGGGCCACCACGAACACGACCAGCAGCGGCAGGCTCATCAGCACCACGTAGGCGAAGATCAGGTGCCAGTTGTCCAGGTACAGCCCGGCGCTGGCCACCTGGAACAGGTTCAGCGGCAGCGTGTCGAGGCGCCCGCCGACCACGAAGAACGCGTAGAAGACGTCGTTCCACACGTACAGGCAGATCAGGATGGTCGCCGTCGAGAGCACCGGGGCGAGCAGCGGCAGGATGATCCGGCCGAACACCCGCAGCGGCCCGGCGCCGTCGACCCGCGCCGCCTCCTCGAGCTCCACCGGGATGGTGCGGATGAACCCGGTGACGAAGAAGATCACCGTGGACAGGTACATGCCCATGTAGACGCCGATCATCCCGATCGCCGTGCCCGCGAGGCCGAGCTGGCGCAGCAGGAGCACCACGGTCACCACGGCGGGCGGCAGCACGATGCCGCTGATCGCCAGCGCGTAGAGCACCGCCATGAGGCGCGAGCTGCGCCGGGCCAGGACCCACGACGCGAGCGAGCCGAGCGCGAGCACTCCGACCACCGCGGGGACCATGACCAGCAGGCTCCCGAAGAACGCCGCGGGGACCCGCCCCTGGTCCCAGACGGCCGCGAAGTTCTCGGCGTACTGCCAGGTCGTGGGCAGGGAGAGGTCCGGGTTAAGGGCCTCACCCTGGGACTTGCCCGCGGTGACGACGACGATCCACAGCGGCAGGCCGATCAGCAGCACGACCGCGAGGATCGCGACCACCGGCTGCACGCGCCGCCAGAGGCCGTGCCTGCCGCCGTTCAGGGAGCGGGTGCTCACAGGACTGGTGCTCACAGGACGTCCTCCCTCTTGCGCAGGGTCCGGATGACGGGGAACGCGAGGGCCACCACGACCACGAAGAGCACGAGACTCATGGTCGTGGCCTGGGCGAACAGCCCCTGCCCGAACGTGCGGAAGATGAAGATGTTGAGCAGCTCCGTGGTGCGCGCCGGCCCGCCCCCGGTGGTCGCCTGCACGATGTCGAACCCGTTCATCGAGCCCAGCAGCGCCGTCGCGACGTTGAAGGTCAGCGCGGGCGCGAGCAGGGGGAACCGGACGTCGCGGAACGTGGTCCACGCCGAGGCGCCGTCCAGCCGCGCGGCCTCCAGCACGTCCTCGCTGATGGTCTTGAGGCCCGCGAGGTAGATGAGCATCGACAGCCCCATCCACTTCCAGGCGTGGATCAGCGCGACCACGACCAGCGTCCAGGTCGTGTCGCCCAGCCACGGGATCGTGACCGGGTGGCCCACGAGCGCGCCGAGGATGGCGTTGGCGGCGCCGTCCGGCTTGAGGATCGCCTGGAACACGTAGCCGGCGGCGAGCGCCGACATGACCACCGGGATGAAGAACATGACCCGCGCGAACCGGTTGATCCGGGTGTCGCGTTCGAGCAGCAGCGCGAGGAGCAGCCCGAAGAGGTTCTGGAAGATCGCCACGAGGACCGCGTACACGAGCGTGATCCGCAGCGACGTCAGGAGCGTGCCGCTGGCGAGGAGGTCCTGGAAGTTCTGCAGCCCGACGAACGCGATCTCGCTCTTGAAGCTCGACCAGTCGGTGAGCGCGTAGACGAAGTTGAAGATCGTCGGCAGGAAGAAGAACACGCCGAGCACCGCGAACGCCGGGATCAGGAAGGCGGCGGGGTGGCTCGCGCGGTGGCGGCGGCCGGTGCGCGGCGTCGGGCGGCGCGACGCCGGCGGTCGCGCCGGCGGGATCGATGCTCTTGCGGTGGTCTGTGCGGTCACGATCAGTCCTCGGACGGTGGG
>NZ_JBHWZO010000355.1:0-5280 GCF_042728455.1 Promicromonospora sp. NPDC060204 | reverse complement strand
GCGGAATTCCGCGGGTCCGGGCCTCTGACCAGGCTCGACGGCCGATGACGGCCGAGGGATCGACTAGAAGTTGATCATGTGCCCGGCGATGCCGTGGATCGACTCCTGCAGCGCCTCCGACAGCGTCGGGTGGGTGTGCACGTTGCGCGCCATCTCGTCGGCCGTGAGGTCCCACTTCTGCGCGAGCGTGAGCTCGGGCAGCAGCTCCGAGACGTCCGGGCCGATCATGTGGGCGCCGAGGATCTCGTTGTACTTGGCGTCGGCGACGAGCTTGACGAAGCCGGTCGGGTCGCCCAGGCCGTGCGCCTTGCCGTTGGCCATGAACGGGAACGAGGCGACCTTCACGTCGTAGCCCTCGTCCTTGGCCTGCTGCTCGGTGAGGCCGAACGACGCGATCTGCGGGGAGCAGAAGGTCGCGCGCGGCATGTTGCGGTAGTCGCCCAGCGTCTGGGTCTCGGCCCCGGCGATGGTCTCGGCGGCGACGACGCCCTGCGCCTCGGCCACGTGCGCCAGCATGAGCTTGGCGGTGACGTCACCGATCGCGTAGATGTGCGGCACGTTGGTGCGCATGTAGTCGTCGATGCCGATGGCGCCGCGGTCGGTGAGCTGCACGCCGGCGCTCTCCAGGCCGATGCCCTTGACGTTCGGCGCGAAGCCGACGGCCATGAGCACCTTGTCGACCACGAGCTCGCCCGGCTTGTCGTCCTTGACGCCCTTGAAGGAGACGGTGACCGAGGAGCCCTCGTCCTTCACGGTCTGCACGGCCGTCGAGGTCAGAACCTTGATCCCGAGCTTCTTGTACTGCTTGGCGATCTCCTTGGAGACGTCCGCGTCCTCGTTCGGCAGCGCACGGTCGAGGAACTCGATGATCGTGACGTCCACGCCGTAGTTCTTCAGGACGTAGGCGAACTCCATGCCGATCGCGCCGGCGCCGACGATGGCGATCGACTTGGGCAGGTCGCGCGTGAGGATCTGCTTCTCGTAGGTGACCACGTTCTCGGACAGCTCGACGCCGGGCAGCAGGCGCACCTCGGAGCCGGTCGCGATGATCGCGTTGTCGAAGGTCACGGTCTCGGTGCCGCCCTTGTTGAGGGCCACCTCGATGGTGTTCGCGTCGCGGAACGTGCCGCGGCCGTCGAGCTCCGTGATCTTGTTCTTCTTCATCAGGAAGTGGACGCCCTTGACGCGGCCGTCCGCGACCGTGCGTGAACGGTCCCAGGCCTTCCCGAAGTCGAACGTGACGTCTCCGGCCATGCCGAAGAAGTCCTTCTGGTGAGTGAAGATGTGGGCCAGCTCGGCGTTG
This sequence comes from Promicromonospora sp. NPDC060204, assembly GCF_042728455.1. NCBI lineage: Bacteria > Bacillati > Actinomycetota > Actinomycetes > Micrococcales > Promicromonosporaceae > Promicromonospora > Promicromonospora sp. NPDC060204. The sequence continues at coordinate 3,977 of NZ_JBHWZO010000355.1, read as the reverse complement.
CGGAGCAGAGCCTTGGAGGGGATGCAGCCCACGTTGAGGCAGACACCACCCCAGTACTTCTCCTCGATGATCGCAACGGACTTGCCGAGCTGGGCAGCGCGGATGGCGGCGACGTAGCCGCCGGGGCCCGCACCGAGGAGTACGACGTCGTAGTGGGAAGCCATGACTCAAGGGTATTGGTGCGCGCGAATCGTGGTGACGTGACTTCTGTCTCGTTGGCCGGACGTGGCGCCCGACGTGCCCCGTCGTGCGTCAGCGCACGCTGTCGACGCCCTTGTTCGCCAGCGCGTCGGCGCGCTCGTTGCCCGGGTCGCCGGCGTGGCCCTTGACCCAGACCCAGCTCACCTCGTGCTTGGCGACCTCCGCGTCGAGCGCCTGCCACAGGTCCACGTTCTTCACGGGCTGCTTGCTCGCCGTCCTCCAGCCGTTGCGCTTCCAGCCGTGGATCCAGGTCTTCATGCCGTTCATCACGTACTGGGAGTCGACGTGCAGCGTGACGACGGTGGGGCCCTTGAGCGCCTTGAGCGCCTCGACGACGGCGGTGAGCTCCATGCGGTTGTTCGTGGTGACCGGGTCCCCGCCGAACAGCTCCTTCTCGTGCGTGCCGGAACGCAGCAGCGCACCCCATCCGCCCAGGCCAGGGTTGCCCTTGCAGGCTCCGTCGGTCCAGATCTCCGCGGTCGGCCGCGTCGCGCTCGTGCTGGTCACGGGCCTCACCCTAACCGGCGGCCCGAACCGCCCGCCCGGGCCGAGTGTCAGTGGTCCGGCATAGCGTGTGAGTCGGCCCCGGTACGACGACGCATCAGGAGGACGGATGAAGTTCGGTTTCATCAGCAGCTTCGGCACCATCGACCAGCACGTGGCGCTCGCCCGCGAGATCGAGGAGCACGGCTGGGACGGCTTCTTCACCTGGGACGCCATCAACCTCGGCGGCGAGTGGGCCATGCCGGTCTACGACCCGTTCGCCGTCCTCGCGGCAGCGGCCGCCGTGACCGAACGCATCACGCTCGGCGCCATGGTGTTCGCCGTGCCCCGCCACCGGCCGTGGGAGCTCGCGCAGCGGGCGCTCACCGTGGACAGGCTTTCCGGCGGGCGTCTGGTGCTGCCCGTCGGCGTCGGTGTGACCGACGACCGGGGCTTCACCTCCGTCCCGGGCCAGCCCACGGAGCTGAAGGACCGCGCGGCCCTGCTCGACGAGACGCTGGCGTGGCTGGAGAAGTCGTGGTCGGGCGAGGAGTTCGAGTTCTCCGGCGAGCAGATCACCACGGGACCGTTCCGCTTCCCCGAACGCCCGGTGAACGGCCGGATCCCGGTGTGGCCGGTCGGCGTCTGGGACGCCGAGCGACCGCCCACCAAGAACCTGCGGCGCGCCCTGCGCTGGGACGGGATCGTCCCGCAGCTGCGCGGCACGGCGGACGACCTGACGACGGACGACATCGCCGCGCTGGTCGAGTGGCTCATGGCGAACCGGCCGGCGCCGACGAGCGCGGACGACACGAACGGCACCGGCACCGACCGCCCGTTCGACGTCATCCTCCAGGGCAAGCTGTCCAGCGACCCCGCCCAGGCGGCCGAGCAGGCCCGTGCCATGGCCGACGCCGGGGTCACATGGTGGATCGAGTCCTGGTGGGACCCGGCGAAGGACTCGGCGGAGTCGCTCCTGGAGAAGGTGCGCCAGGGCCCTCCGAACTTGTAGCAGGTAACATCTCCGTCCGCGCACTTTTCACCCTCTGTTTCACCCTGGTATTTCGAACATCGATCCAGGTCGTGAGCCAGGTGGAGAGGTATCCCGCGCAGACGGAGAGACGACGTGACGGACGACCGCCGAACCGCCCTGCGGGCAGACATCCAGGCCCTGCGGGCGGTAGCCGTACTGGCGGTCGTCCTGTTCCACCTGTGGCCCAACCGCCTCACGGGCGGGTACGTGGGCGTGGACGTGTTCTTCGTGATCTCGGGCTTCTTGATCACGTCGCACATCGTGCGGGACGTCGACGCGGGCCGGTTCTCGGTGACCGAGTTCTGGTCCCGCCGCATCCTGCGGCTCCTGCCCGCCTCCCTGCTCGTGCTCGCGGTGACCGCGGCAGGGGTATGGGCGCTCGCCCCGGTGCAGCACTGGGAGCAGTGGTTCCGGGAGATAGCGGCGTCCGGCCTGTACGCGGAGAACTGGGTGCTGGCCGCCGACGCCGTGGACTACCTGGCCGCCGAGAACGTGCCCTCGCCGGTGCAGCACTACTGGTCGCTCTCCGCCGAGGAACAGTTCTACCTGGTCTGGCCGCTGCTCATCGCGCTCTGCCTGCTGGTCGGACGACGGCTCCGCCCCGCCGTCCGGGCCGGCTCCGGCACCGTCACGCCGGGCACCGTCACGCCGGGCACCGGAGCCGGGCACGAGTCCCGGGCCCTGGACCGCGCCGGCCGGCGGGCTTCCTGGCGCCCCGTCGTGGCCGGGACGCTCGTCGTGGTGGTGGTCGCGTCGCTGGTGACCTCGGTGGTCTGGACCGGCGCCGACCAGGCCTACGCGTACTTCATCACCCCGACCCGGGCCTGGGAGTTCGGCGCGGGTGCGCTGCTCGCCTTCGTGCCGGCCCACACCGGCCGGTGGTCGACCGCTGCCGCCTGGGCCGGTCTGGCCCTCATCGGGGTCTCCGCCGTCCTGTTCACCGGGGCGACGCCGTTCCCCGGCGCGTGGGCTGCAGTGCCCGTGCTCGGCACCGTCCTGGTCATCTGGGCGCAGGCCTCCGACCGGTTCACGAGCCGCCTCGCCGAGCTTCCCCCCGTGCAGTTCCTGGGCGACGTGTCCTACGCCGTCTACCTGTGGCACTGGCCCCTGGTCGTGCTGGTCCCGTACGCAACGGGCCACGACCTGCGCACCCTCGACAAGGTGGCGATCCTGGCAGTCACGCTCCTGCTCGCGTGGGGCACCCGGCTGTGGGTCGAGAAGCCGGTGCTCGCCCACCGTCACCGGTTCCGGCCCCGGGTCACCTTCGTCACCGCCGCGGTCGTGGGCGCCGCCGTCGTCGGCGTCGCACTGCTCGGGGTGCACGCCGCCCGGGAGCACGTGCGCACCGAGCTCGCCCAGGCAGAGCAGGCCACCACCGCCGAGTGCTTCGGCGCCGCGGCGCGCCCGCCCCACGGCGAGCCCTGCACCAATCCCGACCTCGTCGGTACGGCCGTCCCCGCGCCCGAGGCAGTCGGCGACGACACGCCGGAGCCCTACACGGAGGGCCCGGACAAGTGCCCCGGGACCAACCGGGAAGACCCGGAACCCGTCGCGTGCGAGCGTGGCGACCGCGGCAGCGACGTCCGGATCGCGCTTGTCGGCGACTCGCACGCCGCGCACTACTCGAGCGCCCTCGTCGAGGCCGCCGAGACCAGGGGCTGGTCGCTGGACATCTACATCAAGGCCGGCTGCCCCTTCTCCGACGTCATGCGCGTGCAGGACGAGGTGCTGACCGCCGCGTGCGTCGAGTGGGTCGACCGCGCCCAGCAGGTGCTCGTCGACGGCGGCTACGACCTGGTCGTCACGTCACAGCTCAGCGGCGTCGACTGGGTGCCGCCCGCCGGGACGACGCCGGAGGCCTTCGCCGAGGACGGGCTGGCCACGCTGTGGGCCGGGCTCGCCGACCAGGGGCTGCCCGTGGTGGCCGTCGCCGACGTGCCCAAGCCCGACCCGACGGTGATCGACTGCCTGACGGACCCCGACGTCGACCTCGCCACGGACTGCCGCACCCCACGGGCCGAGGCGACGGGCCCGTTCGACCCGCAGCGGGGCGCCGTAAAGCAGCTCGGCCGGAGCGACGTCACGCTCCTCGACCTCACCGACGTCTACTGCGACACCCGCGAGTGCTTCCCGGTGGTCGGCGGCGTCACGGTCTACCGGGACGACAACCACCTCTCGGACACGTTCGCCCGCACCCTCGGGCCCTACGTCGCGAACGCGATCGCGCCCCTGCTGCGGTCAGGAGACTGACCGCAGCAGG
>NZ_JBHWZO010000354.1:0-5350 GCF_042728455.1 Promicromonospora sp. NPDC060204 | reverse complement strand
TCGAGGGCGCGGCTGGTGGCCTCCTCGGCGTCGATGCCGGGTACGCGTGCTGCGACGGAGCGTACGACGTTGGGCCGGTGCACCACCCAGTCGTCAATCCGCAGGTCACCTGTGGTCGTCACGCGAACCTGTTCCCCTCTGCGCATAGTGTCCGGTTTCGACTCGCTCGGCAATGATCGCACCACAGATGCACGTTTGTGCAACTTTCCGGCGTGATCGGACGCCGTGGCGGCGCCGCTGGGGGGCGCGGCCGGCACGGCCTCCGACGGGGTCCCGAGCGCGGGCTCGGGCGTGGGTCTGTTCGTCTCCATCAGGCACTCACCTCCGGGTGGTCGAGAACGCGGTCGATACTGCGTCGAGGCCCTGCGGTCCGGACGTCGCGTGGATGATCGCGAGCGCGACCTCACAGGTGGCGGCGATCAGGTCGCTCGCCCCCCACGCGTCGGCCAGGCGGTAGAGGTTGACGGCATCGCCCTCCGCGTACGCGCGCAGGTACTGGGCGCCCAGACGAACGAGTTCGGGGTGCTCGGTGTGTTCCATGCAGCCCAGACGCGCGAGCCGCCTGGATGTCACAGCACTTCTGGAAATTTCTTCGGATTGTTCTGTGGCGTCCGGTTCGGGCCGATGTCGACGTCCGATATGAGTGCCCAGGGCATCGTTCAGCGCGCGCGATCCAATTTCATCCGGTAGGCCTGTGATCCAGGCCACATGTGAATGCATCAAAAAGTGCTGTGACATCCGGGACGTGCCCGCGTCTTAGCTGCGACGCGGACGAAGTTCGGACCTCGCTGGGGGCGGGCCGAGCTCCGGCGCGTCGGGTGGGAGACCGTGGTTCGGAGTGCGCTGGGGGCACGCCGAGCCACGATCTCCCGCTCTCCGGCGTGAGCGCCGGCTCGGACCTCGCTGGCGGCGGACCGATCCGGCGCTCGTGTCCCCGCGCGGCCCCGCCGTCGGCGGGCAGGCGAACTTCCTTTACCCGGCTCGGCCGGCCCGCGTACCGTTGAGGCATGCGCTCGGCACGCTCGCTGCTTGTGTAGCCGCACCGGATTCGCCCTCGATCGGGCACGACCGGTGCGGCCGCCCCTCCTTGCGGGGGGCTTTTTCGTGCCCGGACCCGATCGACGCACCGGAGAGCGAGAACCATGAGCGAGCAGCGCACCACCCCTGAACCCGCCGGCGGCGGTCCGGCCGCGGCCCACCCGTTCGCGGCGTCCGACGACGGCGCGCGGCCCCGCCGCTACCTGCTGACGATGTTCCCGTACCCCTCGGGGGACCTGCACATGGGTCACGCCGAGGTGTTCGCGATCACCGACGTCGTGGCGCGGCACTGGCGCGCCAAGGGCTTCGACGTGCTGAACCCGGTGGGCTGGGACTCGTTCGGCCTGCCGGCCGAGAACGCGGCGATCCGCCGTGGCGAGCACCCGGCCGTGTTCACGGAGGCCAACATCGCGACCCAGGCGGCGTCGATCGAGCGCTACGGCGTCTCGTTCGACTGGTCGCGCCGGCTGCACACCCACGAGCCGGAGTACTACCGCTGGACGCAGTGGCTGTTCGCCCGCCTGCACGACCGGGGCCTGGCCTACCGGGCCGAGGCGGAGGTGAACTGGTGCCCGCACGACCGCACGGTCCTGGCCAACGAGCAGGTCGTCGACGGCGCGTGCGAGCGCTGCGGCACCGCCGTCGTCGCGCGCAGCCTGACGCAGTGGTTCTTCCGGACCACCGCGTACGCGGACCGGCTGCTGGACGACATGGCGCTGCTGGAGCCGGGCTGGCCCGCGCACGTGCTGACGATGCAGCGCAACTGGATCGGCCGCTCCGCGGGGCCGGACGGCGAGCCCACCTATCGCCTGCACGACTGGCTGGTCTCGCGGCAGCGCTACTGGGGCGCGCCGATCCCGGTGGTGCACTGCCCGGCCTGCGGGGAGGTGCTGGTGCCGGACGACGAGCTGCCCGTCGAGCTGCCGTACCTGGAGGGGGACCGCCTGGCCCCGGGCGACGTCTCGCCCCTGGCCGCCGCCCGCGAGTGGGTGGAGACCACATGCCCGCGCTGCGGCGGTCCGGCGGAGCGGGACACGGACACGATGGACACGTTCGTGGACTCGTCCTGGTACTTCCTGCGCTACCTGTCGCCCGGGTACGACGGCGGGCCGTTCCGGCCCGAGGACGCCGCCCGGTGGATGCCCGCCGCGCTGTACGTGGGCGGCGTCGAGCACGCGACGATGCACCTGCTGTACGCGCGGTTCGTCACCAAGGTGCTGTACGACATGGGCCTGGTGCCGTCGCCCGAGCCGTACGCCCGGCTGATGAACCAGGGGCAGGTGGTCAACCACGGCCGCGCGATGAGCAAGTCGCTGGGCAACGGCGTGGACCTGGCGGCGGAGCTGGACCGGCACGGGGTCGACGCCGTCCGGCTGGCGATGCTGTTCGCCGGCCCGCCGGAGGACGACGTCGACTGGGCGGACGTCTCGCCGGAGGCGATGCGCAAGTTCCTGGCCCGCGTGCTGCGGCTGGTCCCGGCGGGGTCCGACCCGGGCGGGCCGGGACCGGGCGGGCGCGCGTCCGACGACCTGCGCCGCACGGTGCACCGGACCGTGCACGACGTCGACGGCCTGGTCGAGGCCGGGCGGTTCAACGTCGCGATCGCGCGCCTGATGGAGCTGGTGGGCGAGGTCCGGCGCGCTGCGCCGTCGGACGGCGCGGAGGCCCACCGCGAGGCGGTCTCCGCCGTCGCGGTGCTGCTGAGCCTGTTCGCGCCGTTCACCGCCCAGGAGCTGTGGGAGCGGCTGGGCCACGCGACGCCGGTCGCGGCGCAGCCGTGGCCGGAGGTGGACCCGGCCTACCTGGTGACGTCCGAGGCCGAGGCCGTGATCCAGGTGGACGGCCGGGTGCGGGACCGGGTCCTGGTCGCGGCGGACGTCGCCCCGGCCGAGCTGGAGCGGGCCGCCCTGGCGCGGCCGGCGGTCACGCGCGCCGTGGGCGGCCGGGCGGTGCGGCGGGTCGTGGTCCGCCCGCCGCACCTGGTCAACGTCGTGACCGAGCCGGGCGTGACGCCCGACGTGACGCCCGGCGCGACGCCCAGCTAGGCGGCCGCGCCGTCGTCCTCCTCGAGCTTCGCGCGCAGGGCGCGGAGCTCGACGAGGATCTCGCGGTTCTGCTCGGCCAGGGCGTCGAGCCGCTCGTCCTTCTGCTCGTCGTCCTTGCGCTCCTCCTCGGAGATCTCCTCCATGCCGTTGACGATGACGGCGATGAACAGGTTCAGCACCGCGAAGCTGACCACCAGGATGTAGAGCACGAAGAAGATCCACGCGGCGGGATGGGTCTCCATCACCGTGCGCGCGATGTCGGGCCAGGCCTCGCCCGTCATGGCCTGGAAGAGCGTGAACAGGGACGTCCACAGGCTGCCGAAGTACTCCGGGGACGACGCGCCGAACAGGCCGGTCGCGATGACCGCCGACACGTACATGACCAGCACCAGCAGGGCGCCCACGGCACCCATCCCGGGCACGGCCCGCAGCAGCCCGTCCACGACGCGGCGCAGCGCGGGCACCGCCGAGATGACCCGCAGCACGCGCAGCACCCGCAGGGCACGCAGGGCGGACAGCGACTCGGTGGCCGGGAGCACGGCGACGCCCACCACGAGCAGGTCGAACACGTTCCACGGGTCGCGGAAGAAGCGCCAGCCGTACGCGACCAGCCGCAGGAGCAGCTCCAGCACGAAGAAGCCGAGCATGACGTGGTCGATGTTCTGCAGAACCTCGAACGCCTCGCCGTCCACCATCGTCTCCGCGCCCAGGACCAGGGCGTTCGCCAGGATCACCCCGAGCACGAGGTTGGTGACCCACCTCTGGTCGAGGAAGGCACGCAGCCGCTCTCGTCCGGTACGCGGCGCGGCCTGTACGCCGATCTCCTGGTTCATCCGGGTGTTCCTCCACTTTCCCGTGCCCGGAGCCCACGCTCCGGCCTTGCCTCAGGGCCCCTTGCCCGGGCGAACCTTAGCGCGGCGGTGTGTCCCGACTTGTCGGAGCGCAATGTCCCGATATGGGGGTGAATCGGCGGGTCCGGTGGCAAGTGAACCAAATCAGTGCTGGAGTAGAGCACAAGCAAGCAACACGACTGGAGGAAAATGCCATGGGCTTCTGGGCCTTTCTCATCCTCGGACTGATCGCCGGTGTCATCGCACGCATCGTCATCCCGGGCAAGCAGCCGGGCGGTTTCTGGGTCACCTTGCTTCTCGGCGTGCTCGGGGCCATGCTCGGCGGCTGGCTGGGCGGACTCATCTTCAACATCGGATTCGACGAGTTCTGGTCCTGGTCGACCTGGCTCTTCGCGGTGATCGGCGCGGTCATCGTCATCCTGATCGCCCAGGCGATCTTCGGTCGGCGCAAGACCGCCTGACCGCTGTGGCCCGCGGCCGCACCACCATCGTCGTCGTCCTGACGTCGCTGGTCGGGGCGGCCGCGGTCGCATGTTCGGGCGCGCCCGCGCCGTCGTCGACCCTGGGGCCCGTGCCCGACGACATCGCCGACCACCTCAGCGTCCAGGTGGACCAGGGGCGCACGCAGTACGCCGCCCGCGAGATCGTCCTCGCGGTCACCAACGACTCGGACGAGACGATGACGCTGGTGTCTGGCGCCCTGGACGCGGACGGTTTCGGCCCGTCCCAGCCCACCAAGGAGAACCGCACCCCGGCGCTGCGGCCCGGCACCACGCGGGACGTCTACGTCCAGCTCGGCGAGGCGGAGTGCGCGGGCTTCCCGGCGGGACCGGAGGAGCCGGTGCCGGACGCCGCGCCGTCGGCCACGATCACCCTGGCCCTCGGCGAGTTCGACGACCTGGGTCCGGCCTCCGACGTCGTCGTCGCGGAGGTGGGCGATCCCGGCGGGCACCTCGCGCGGAACCACGCGGTGGACTGCGCCACGGCCGCGGTCGCCGCCGGCGCGAGCCTCGCCGTCGATCCGGACATCCCGGTCGAGACGCGCGACGGGGAGCTGACCGCCCTGGTCACGCTGCGGATCGATCCGGTGGACGGCGGGCCCGAGGTCACGATCGACCGGATCGCCGGGACCACGATCATGAACAACCCCGACCCGGACGGCGAGGACTCCGGCTGGACCAGCTCCGCGCTCGACGGGCAGCGTTCTGGCAGCGTCACGCTGCCCGTGGTGCCCGCCCGCTGCGACGCCCACGCCGTGGGCGAGGACAAGCGCGGCACCTTCCTGCCCGTGACGGCGAGCGTCGACGGCGTGACGCAGCACGTGATCTACGTTCCCATGGCCGACTCGGCGCGCGCCGACCTGTTCGCCTTCATCGCGGACAGCTGCGACTGGCCGGAGTAGGGATAAGCGAGAGG
>NZ_JBHWZO010000353.1:0-5378 GCF_042728455.1 Promicromonospora sp. NPDC060204 | reverse complement strand
GGGCGGCGGTGTCCGCCGGGCTCTCCCGCCCGGGCGCGCCGCCCGCCGCCCCGTCCGCCGCCGCCCGGGGGCGGGCGGCGGCGCGGGTCGAGGGCGGACGGCGGGGCGCGCTGGCCCAGGCCCTCGGCACGGACGCGCCCGGGCTGGCCCTGAGCGGCGCCGTGAGCGCCGCGATCCTCGGCGCGGTGGCCGCCTACGCGGCGTCGTCCGCGGCCTGGGAGGCCTGGTCCGCCGAGGGCGACGAGCTCTGACCGAGCCAGAGGGCGTGCTCGCGCGCCGCCCATGACCGCCGGACGGCCCCGGTGCGCATCCCGCGCCGGGCCTCCGGGTCGGCGATCGCCTTGTACACGTGGCCGGCGACGACGACCACGAGGGCGTAGGCCACGACGTCGTGGACGAGCACGACGCCGGCCCGCGGGACGACGTCGAGCGCGAACTTGAACCACAGCAGCAGGCCGGTGCCGAGCATGACCAGGACGGCGCCGGCGAGCCAGGAGGCCCAGACCTTCTGGCCCGCGTTGAACTTGCCCGCGAACCGGCCGCGGCGCGGGTCGGACGAGCCGAGGCTCGCGAGCCACCGGCGGTCGTGCTCGGCGAAGTGGTCGACGCGGCGCAGGTCGGCCCGGAAGGGGCCGGACCACAGGCCGATGAGGGCCGGCACGGGCAGCAGGAGCCCGGACCACTCGTGGACGGTCTCGACCAGCAGCCGCCGGCCCACGAGCTGCGCGACCGGCGCCACGTAGAGCGCGACCGCGGTGAGCAGGCAGACCAGGAACAGCAGCCCGGTCGCCCGGTGCACAGCCCGCTCGGCGGGGCTGAACCGGAGCACGCGCTCAGGCACCGACGGGCTCCTCGCCGGGCAGCCACCCGTCCACGGGGTAGCCGTAGTCCTCCCAGTACCCCTGCTGGACCTGGCCGGTGACCTCGATGCCCGAGAGCCACTTCGCCGACTTGTAGAAGTACATCGGCGCCACGAAGAGCCGCACCGGGCCGCCGCTGTCGTGCGGCACGGGCTCGTCGAACATGCGCAGGGCGACCAGCACGTCCGCCCGGCGCGCCTGCTCCAGCGTGAGGCTCTCGGAGTACGCACCGTCGAAGCACGTGAACCGCACCGCGGCGCCCTCGTCCCGCACCCCGGCCGCGTCGAGCAGGTCGCTCAGGAGCACACCGGTGAACGGCACGTCGTCGACCTGCCAGCCGTCCGTGCAGACGGCGTCGTGCACCACGGTGTGCTGGGGCAGCGCCGCGAGCTGGTCGAGCGTGTACGTGGCCGGCCGGTCCACCAGCCCGCCGACGGTGAGCCGGTAGCTCGTCGCGTCCTGCCGCGGCACGGAGCCGACGACGCTGAAGTAGCGGAACCCGCGGTCGTCCGGCACCGCCGCCGGCGCAACGCGCTGCAGCGCCTCGCGTACCCCGTCCCGCACCGCGGGTCCCACGGCCACGCCCGCGGCGCCCAGGCCGAGCATCGCCAGCACGATCCGGCGGCCCACCGGCCGCCCGGGCCCGACGGCGTCGCCGGGCAGTCCTTTGTCGATCATGCCGCCCACCCTCGCCCGGCCGCGCCGGGCGGCGGACCAGGGTGCGGCCCTGGTCCGCACCCTGGTGCCTACGCGCTCCGCCGGACGGCGCCGCGCGCGCCCACCAGGGTGACGACGGCGACGACGGCGCACAGCACCGCGGTCGTCAGGAGCCCGACCGCGAAGCTCGTGCCGGCCGCGATGAAGCCGACCACGAGCGAGCCGAGCCCGGTGCCGGTGTCGAAGCCGATGTTCCAGACGGCGCTGGCGACGCTCCGCTCCTGGTCGGGCACGGCCGCGAACGCGCTGACCAGCGTGAGGTTCTGCAGGCTGCCGTAGGAGACGCCGACGACGGTCATGCCCACGATCAGCCCCGCGGCGCCGGGACCCGATCCGGTGAGCGACCAGGCGCACAGCACGAGGGCCGCCGCGCAGAGCGCCAGCAGCGGCGGGACGAAGCGGCGCGGCCCGTACCGGTCGGCCAGGCCGCCGACCAGCCAGCGGGACAGGGCCGCCGCCACGGTGAGGCCGAGCAGCCCGGCCATCGCGACGAGGGCGCCGTGGCCGAGCTGGGGCGCGAACGTGAGCAGCGCTCCCCCGGGCGTGGTGACGGCCAGCAGCACGAGGGAGGGCAACGCCAGTGCGAGCAGCATGCGGGCCCTACCGGGCGCCGCGCCGTCGGGTACGTGCGGTGCGGCGGCGTGGCCGGCGGTGAGCAGGTCGAGCCGCCGTCCGAGGGCCGTCGCGAACGGCACGGCGAGCGCGGGCAGGGCCCCGAGGACGAACACGAGCCGGAAGTCGACGGACTCGGCGACCCACGCGGCGCTCGGCGTGAGGAACACCTGGGGAGCCGCGACAGCCAGGCCGTAGACGCCGATCGCGCGGCCGCGCCGGGAGACGTCGACCAGCTCGGCGATCGCGGTCGCGCCGCACACCGTCACCACCGCGAACCCTGCCCCCCGCACCGCGGACGCGGCGAGGATCCAGCCGAGCTGGTCGGTGAGCAGGAACGCCAGGGACGGGAGCCCGAGCAGCAGCACCCCGGCCACCAGGGTGGTGCGCCAGCCGAGCCGGCGCAGCGCCCAGGGCACGGTCGTCTGGAAGGTGACGGTGGCGAGCATGAGGACGGCGTTCACGAGCCCCGCGCCGCCCTCGTCGGCGCCGCCGTGGGTGGCCCACAGGGGCGCCGTCGGCAGCAGGAGCGCGTAGCCCGCGAAGCCGAACAGCGACATCCAGACCAGGGCCCGGATCCCGGGTACGCGCAGGACGGGCTGGTCCGGGTCGGTGGGGGCGCTCACGTGGACCTCGGGCGCCGGGCGACCGCCCAGCGGAAGGCGTTCAGCAGGCGGTAGCTGCCGTCGGGACGGCGGAACGGCGCGGCCGCTTCGACCACCACGGGCGCGAGCTCCGCGACCGTCGTGTCGCCCTCGCCGAACAGGATGCCGCGCACCAGGTCGTTCGCGTCCCGGGCGGTCCACGGGGCCGGCACCACGCCGTGGTCGAGCACCGTCCAGCCCGCCTCGGCGAGCACGGCGGCGAGCCCGCCCGGCAGGCGCAGGAGGCCGTCCTCGGGCGGCTCCTCGTCGTCGGCCGCGGCGAGCGCCACGTTGATCGCGTCCAGGTCGTTCCGGGTCCGGTCGGCCCAGCCGGCCAGGCCGACGACGCCGTCCGGCGTCAGCACGCGGGCGATCTCGGCCAGGGCGTCGTCGACGTCGTCGGCGAACTGGACGGCGTTCACGGCGAGCACGGCGTCGAAGGCGCCGTCGTCGAACGGGAGGTGCTCGGCCTCGCCGAGGCGGACGTCGGCGCCGACGGCGCGGGCCCGCGCGAGCTCGACCATCCGGGTCGCCGGGTCGACGCCGCTCGCCCGCGCGCCCTCGTCCTGGAGGTGTTCGAGCAGCTCGCCGCTGCCGCAGCCGACGTCGAGCACGCGCGAGCCCCGTCCGATCCCCGCCGCGTCCAGGAGCGGGGCCCAGACCGGGCGCGCGAAGGTGCCCCAGTACCGGCCCCAGTCGTCGGCGACGGCGGACCAGGGGTCGTCGGGCGCGGCGGGCATGCGGCGAGACTAGCCCAGCCCACCGGCGACCTCCCGGAGCGCCCGCACCACGGCGTCGACGCCCGCCGGGCGGTCCGGGCGGGTGATCGCGACCGCGGCGCGGCCGAGCCAGGCCGGGTCGTCGACGCGCACGGTGACGACGTCGGCCGGGATCCCGGGGACGACGAGCTCGGGCACCGTGGTGACACCCAGCCCGGCGGCGACCAGGCCGAGGCGGGCGGGCCACTCGCGCACCGCGTGCACGACCCGGGGCGCGAGCAGTGTGGGCCAGGCACCGAACTGCGGGTCGCCGCGCAGGCCCTTGCCGACGATCCACTCCTCCTCGGCCAGCTCCGCGACCGGAACGTGGTCGCGGCCCGCGAAGCGGTGGTCCCGCGACACCGCGACCAGGGAGCGGCCGTCCGTGAGGTGGTCGCGGCGCAGCCCGTCGAGGTCGTACGCGGGCAGGTCGGCGCCCATGCCGATGACCGCGACGTCGATGCGCCCCGCGCGGAGCTGCCGGAGCTGGGTGGGGGTCGACGCCTCGTGCAGGTCGACCGTGAGGCCCGGGTGCCGCTCCCGCACGACGGCCACAGCGCGCGGCGCGAGCACCCACGTCGCCGTCGGGAAGGCGCCGAGCACGACCCGGCCGCCCAGGGTGTCGGCCAGGCCCGCGAGGTCCTTGCCCACGGCGTCCAGCTCGGCGAGGACCACCGCGGCCCGGCGCGCCACGAGCGTGCCCGCCGGGGTGGGCGCCACGCCGCGCGCGCCGCGCACGAACAGGGGCACGCCCGCAGCGGCCTCGGCGGCGGCCACCTGACGGGACACCGCGGACTGGGTGTACCCGAGCAGGTCGGCGGTCGCGGTGAAGGACCCGGTGCCGACGACGGCGTGGACCACCCGCAGCGCGGTGACGGTGAGCTCGGCCATGCGCCCATCATGAGCCATGCGGTGGACGCATGTCTTGTGTGCCGAAGAGTCGCTGGTGGAATGGCTCGCGCCGCCGCACGATGGAGGCATGCACACCACATGGTTCATCACCGGAGCAGCCAAGGGTCTCGGTCGCGAGTGGGCCGAGGCCGCCCTCGAACGCGGCGACCACGTCACCGCCACCGCACGGGACGTGTCCGTGCTGGAGCCGCTCGTCGACAAGTACGGCGAGGCCGTGCTGGCCCTCCCCCTCGACGTCACCGACCGGCCCGCCGTGCAGGCCGCCGTCGTCCGCGCCGTCGAGCACTTCGGGCGGCTCGACGTCGTCGTCAACAACGCCGGGTACGGCCAGGTCGGTATGGTCGAGGAGGTGACCGAGCAGGAGCTGCGCGCCCAGCTGGAGACCAACTTCTTCGGCACGGTCTGGGTCACCCAGGCGGTCCTGCCGGTCCTGCGCGCGCAGGCATCAGGCCGCATCCTCCAGGTCACCAGCGAGGGCGGCGTCCGCGCGTTCCCGGGGTTCGGCGCCTACCACGCGTCCAAGTGGGCGGTGGAGGGCCTGTCCGAGGCCCTGGCGCAGGAGGTCGCGCCGTTCGGCATCCACGTGACGAACGTGGAGCCGGGCCCGTACGCGACGGGGTTCGGCGCCGGGCTGCGCGCCAGCGCCGAGCACCCGGACTACGCCGAGGCTCGGGTCGCCACGGCGCCCGAGTTCGAGCTCGGGGACCCGCGCGCCACCCGCGACGCGCTGCTGCGGATCGTCGACGTCGAGCGGCCGCCGCTGCACGTCTTCCTCGGCAGGCCGCTCGCGGACGTCGAGCAGATCTACGCCGAGCGCCTGCGCACCTGGCGCGAGTGGGAGCCGGTCGCGCTGGAGGCGTTCGGGGCCTGAGCCC
>NZ_JBHWZO010000352.1:0-5484 GCF_042728455.1 Promicromonospora sp. NPDC060204 | reverse complement strand
GATCCGTCTCGAACTCGGCCAGATGGGCGATGCGAGCGGCCGCATGATTGCGGTGGATTCCGCAGACGGTGGCCCGCGGGGCGCCGGAGGGCTTGGTGGTCATGTTCAGTGGCCGCGTTTGGCCGGCCGGCGGCTCGATGCACCCGTGTCCGGGGGACCTGTCCTCAGGGCTTCTCCGCGCCGTAATGACATAATGTGCATTATCGGATCGGGCTCGGATGTAGCACGGAACTGGCACATCAGCTCGTAGATCCCAGCATCTGCAACGATCTCAGCGATCGTCTCGACCTGTGCCACGCTGTGCCGGTGCGTCAGGATCCCATCGTCATCCAGCCTCACGACCCCCGCTGGCAGCACGACTTCGACACCCAGCGGCTCGCCCTGGAGCCCGTGCTGGCCGGTCTGCTGGTCGCACCCGTCGAGCACATCGGGTCGACGTCGGTGCCCGGACTTCCGGCCAAGCCCATCGTCGACATGCTCGCCGTCGTCGACGACCACGAGGCCTTCGCTCCGGCGCTCCCTGAGCTGCTCAGGATCGGCTGGGTGCACGCCCCGGAACCCGGCGACGTCGAACGGCGCAAATGGTCGGTCTGTTTTCCGTCGGTGGAGCTCCGCACGCACCACCTGCACGTCGTCGAGCACGCGTCGACTGGCTGGCGCGACCGGCTGGCGCGACTGGCTGCTGTTCCGCGACTACCTGCGCGTTCATCCCGAGGCGGCACACCGTTACGCGACGCTGAAGGCCGAGCTCGCGGCGCAGGACCGGCGGGACCGCGTGCGATACCGGTCCGGGAAGGCGCCCCTGATCGGTGAGCTGATGGACGAGGCCCGGGCCTGGAGCTCGCTGGCGTGACCCTTGTGGCACCGTGACCTTCTGACATAACGAAGCCCCTCGTCCCCTGGACGCCCGTGCTTCAGACCCCCGGTGCGTCCGTACCGGGCAGAATCGCCGGGTGACCTCTCGATCCGCCGGCCCAGGCCCCGCCGTCCCTGACCTGGCCGACACGCTCCGCCGTCGTCCCACCGTCCGCCTCGGAGCCGACGTCGATCCGGCCTGGCGTGCCGCGCTCGCGGAATGGGCGCTCTCGAACGGGCTGGAGGTCACGGACGGGGATGCGACGCTCGCGATCACCACGAATCCGACGCAGGCAGCGCGCGCGGCGTGGGTCCACTCCCCCTTCGCCGGCGTCGAGCACCTGGCGCCGACCCTGCCGGACGACGTCGTCCTGACCCGCACCACCGGCACGATGCCCGGGCGAATCGCCGAGTACGTGCTGACCTGGGTCCTCGCGGAACGCTGGCAGGTCGCCCGCTATCTCGCACAGTCGACGACGGCGGCCTGGGACGCGTCGAACCCGCCCGCGTCGCCCGACCGTCGCGAGGCCGTCGTGGTGGGCACCGGCGCCATGGGCGCGGCGATCGCCCGGACCCTGGCGGCCCTCGGGTACCGCGTCGTGGGCCTGAGCCGGACCGGCCGTCCCGACGGCGCCTTCGACGCGGTACTCCCCCTCGCCGAGGCGTTCGGCCCTGCAGAATCTGGCGCTGCGGAGTCCCGTCGTGCAGCACCCGGTCCCGCGACACCTGAACCCCTGACGCACGGCTTGTCGACCGGCGTCGCACAGGTGTTCGATCCTGCGCGCGCCGATGTCCTCGTGCTCGCCCTCCCCCACACCCCGCAGACCGACGGGCTGATCACGCCCGCCCTGCTGCGGGCCTTCGAGCGGGTGCACCTGGTCAACATCGGCCGCGGCTCTGCGGTCCGCACCGCCACGCTGCTGGACGCGCTCGACACGGGCCGGGTGCGGCACGCCACGCTGGATGTCGTCGAGCGAGAGCCGCTGGAGGCATCGTCGCCCCTGTGGCGGCGGCCGGACGTCACGATCACACCGCACGTCTCCGGGCTCACCCTGCCGTCCGACGTCGTGGCCTGCCTCGACGCGGCGCTGACCGCGATCCGGGCGGGGTCGCGTCCGGCGTCGGCCGTCGCCCGGGACCGCGGTTACTGACCGTCCTGTCCGGACGCGCTGTCCTGGCCCGGCGCGAACGGCCACTCCTCGAACGCGCTGCACCGCCCGTCGTCGTCGAGCTCCAGGATCCACAGGTCGCGCCAGCGGTCCCCCGGCTCCAGGTACTCCACGTTCACCCGGACCACGGCGGTCGGCCCGTCGACGGCGAGCACCTGCGCCGTCAGCGTGAACTGCTCGTCCGGCCCGTCGCGGTGGCTCTCCCAGAACTCCGCGAGCGCCGGGAGCCCGACGACGGGTGGTGCCCAGGGTGAGGGCTGGTAGGTGGCGTCCGGGGTGAAGAGCTCGGCGAGGCCGTCGGTTCCGGCCGTGCGCCAGAGGCGTTCGTAGTCGCGGATCCAGGTCTCGACGGCGGTGCGCTGGGTCATCTGTCGAGGTTACTCAGTGGGTGCCGTGGCGGCCTGGGGTGCGTCCGGGGTGGTGGGTCCGGGTCGGTCGATCTGGTCGGCGAGGTGCTGCGGGGCCTGGATGCAGTAGGAGTCGGTGAGGAGCTCGGTGAGCTCGTCCCAGTCGGTGTGCTGGTCGAGGACGAGGCCGACGACGTTGGTGCCCCAGTCGGCCTTGAAGTACTGGGGTCCGAGGTGCTGGAACGCTGCGACCTCGTCGGGGTCGGCGCGGAAGGTGATCCGGACCAGGCCGTCCTCGCCGCCGAACACGTGGGCGACGGTGGCGTCGCGGGTCTTCCAGGCGACGCCGGTCCAGGCGTCGTGCTCGCGGCACTCGGGCAGGCGTTCGAGGATGGCGGCGAGCTGTTCGACGACGTCGACGGGGACGGGTGCGCGTTCGGTCACGTGCGTGAGTCTTGCACCCGCCACTGACACGCCCGCGGTGTGCGGCTCTGTGCGTCAGACGAGCCCGAGCTCCCGGGCGCGGACCCCGGCCTGGAAGCGTGACCCGGCGCCGAGGGCGTCCATGAGCTCGGCGACGCGGCGGCGGTAGGTGCGTACGCCGAGTCCGAGCGTGCGGGCGGCGGTCTCGTCCTTGACCCCCTGGCTGAGCAGGTCCAGGACCTGGGGTGCGAGCTGGCGGATCTCGGCGATCCGGTTGTCGTAGACGTCGAGCTCGGTGGCGGACCGCCAGGCGGCGTCGAACAGGGACGTGACGCCCTGGACGGTCTCGCGCTGGGTGATGACGCTGTAGCTGCGCTGCCCGGCGCGGACGTCGCCGGCGAGGATGACCAGGCGGCGGTCGAGGATGATCGTCTCGTTGATCTCGTCGGCGGTGATGCGGATCTGCGCGCCGTGCCGGTCGCGGTCGCGGGCCAGGCCCTGGGCGGCGACGGGGTCGAGCAGCAGGGCGGAGCGGTAGACCTTGCGGATGCGGACGTCGCCGGGGCGGCGGGTGCGGATCGCCTCGGCGAGCTCACCCGAGGCTTGCGCCCGGGCCCAGGTGGCGAGGTCGTTGGCGGCGCAGGCGACGTCGGTGGCGGTGGCCATCAGGTGCGCCGTGCGCTCCATGAGCTCGCGCTCGCCGTGCACGATGGTGACCACCTCGCCCGTCTGCATGACGTCGATCATGCCCTCCGGCGTCGCACGGCACCAGGCGCGGACGACGGAGCGGCAACAACCTGCCATCACCGCGGTATCGGACCGGCACGGCGCGAGGCTGGCTCCATGAGCGCAGAGACGACCACGAACACGACCACCACTTCCCGAAGCACCTGGCAGCTCGGTGACCGCACGGTCAACCGCATCGGGCTGGGCGCCATGCGGCTGATGGGCATGCCCTGGGACGAGAAGCCCCGTGAGCGGGGCTCGGCGCTCGCGGTACTGCGCCGGGCCGTCGAGCTCGGCGTGAACCACATCGACACCGCCGCGTTCTACTTCACGCCCACCCGTTCGGCCAACGAGCTGATCGGCGCCGCCCTGCAGCCCTACGCCGACGACCTGGTCATCACCACGAAGGTGGGCCCGGCCCGGTCGCGCGACGGGCAGATGGAGCCGATGGCGCGCCCCGACCAGCTCCGCGGCCAGGTCGAGGAGAACCTGCGGCAGCTCGGCCGTGACCACCTCGACGTCGTCAACCTGCGCTGGGGCACGCGGATGGCGGGCGAGGGCCGCGCACCGGAGTCCGTCGCGGAGCACTTCGGGGCGCTCGCGGAGCTGCGCGACGCGGGCCTGGTCCGGCACCTCGGCGTGTCCAACGTGCTGGCCGAACAGCTCACCGAGGCGCTGACCATCGCACCCGTGGTGTGCGTGCAGAACCAGTACGGCCTCACCCACCGCGAGGACGACGACCTGCTCAGCCTGTGCGGCGAGCGCGGCATCGCGTTCGTGCCGTTCTTCGCCGTCGGTGCGGCGGTCCCGGGCGCCTCCCCGGCGGGCGGCCACGACGACACGGGCCGGGCCGAGGTCGAGGCGATCGCCGCGGCGCACGACGCCACCCCGGCGCAGGTCCGGCTGGCCTGGACCCTGCACCGCGGCCCGCACGTCCTGGCGATCCCCGGCACGGGCAGCGTGGCGCACCTGGAGGAGAACGTCGCCGCGAGCGCCCTGCGGCTCACCGAGGACGAGCTGGTGGTGCTGGACGGGATCGCCTAGTCCCCTGTTCCCTCGGGCGACCTGCACCGTCAGGGGGACCGTCCCGTCAAGAGGATCGTCCCGCCGGGCCGGCGCCGGGGTCCGCGTACCCTGACCTGCGTGAGGATCGCGGTCACCGGCTCGACCGGCACGCTCGGCAGTCAGGTCGTCAACCTCCTGGCCGCGAGCGCCGGGCACCAGGTCGTGGCGCTCGCGCGTCGCCCGGAGGCGGTGCCGGCGAGGTTGACGGAGCAGGCGCTGCGGTCGGGCATGGTGACCGCGGTGCGGGCGGACTACGACGAGCCGGGGTCGCTCGTGGCGGCGCTGGGCGGTGTCGACGTGCTGGTGTTCGTGTCCGGGGACGGTGAGGCCGCGCGGATGGTGGTGCAGCACCAGAACGTGGTGCGGGCCGCCGTCGACGCCGGGGTGGGGCACGTGGTGTACCTGAGCGGGGTGGACGCCGACCTGGCCTCGCCGTTCTGCTACGCGTTCACCAACGGGTGGACGGAGCGGCTGCTGGAGGGCAGCGGGCTGCCGTTCTCGTTCGCTCGCGCGTCGCTGTTCACGGAGTTCTTCGCGTCGTTCCTGCGTCCGGCGCTGCGCTCGGGTGAGCTGCGGGTTCCCGCCGGGGGCGGTCGGGTGTCGCTGGTCTCGCGGTCGGACGTCGGACGGTGCCTGGCCGCGCTGGCGCTGCTGCCGCCGAGCGGGCGGCACCACGACCTGACCGGGCCGTCGTCGTCGACCCTTGAGACCGTGGCGCAGGTGCTGAGCGGGATCGCGGGGCGGCCGGTGCGGTACACCGACGTGCCGCCGCCGGGCCAGGGCGGGGTGCTGGGCCGGGGCGGCGGGGTCCCCGGGGGGGCGTACCCGGACAGCAGCAAGTTGGCCACGATACGTGTGGACCGGGGGGGGGGGGGTTAGGGCGAGGTGGTGCGGGTGAA
>NZ_JBHWZO010000351.1:0-5511 GCF_042728455.1 Promicromonospora sp. NPDC060204 | reverse complement strand
CGGATATGGGGATCCGAGAATTGTTGATTGTTAGCTGGGTCGGCGGGCGGCGCGGCGGCGGGCGGCGGGGCGCCGTCGTTACACGGGCGGCGCGGGCGGCGGCGGCAGGTGCCGCTCGACCGCCGTGCGGATCACGTCCGGGACCGGGACCGGGCGACGCTCGACCTGGTCGACGAAGACGTGCGTGAAGGTGCCCGTCGCGTACGCCTCGCTCCGGTCGGGCGCACCCGCGCGCAGGATCGCCAGGTCCCAGGTGAGCGAGGTGCGCCCGAGGCGCCCGACGGCGACGTCGACCTCCAGCTCCTCGGGGAACGACGCCGGGGCGAGGAACTCGCAGGACGACGCGCGGGCCAGCCCGATCACGTCGCCCGCGGGGTCCAGGTCCGTGTGCCGGATGAGCCAGGTGTTCACCGCCGTGTCCATGGCCTCGTAGTACACGGTGTTGTTCATGTGCCCGTACTGGTCGTTGTCGTTCCAGCGCAGCGGGAAGGGGTGCCGATAGCCCATCGAGCCAGCGTAGACCGACCCCAGGGGGTCGGTGCAACATATTCAAGAATGATGCATACTGGACATACAGATCGACGACGATCGGAGGACCGATGACGCTCGCACCCGAGCCACCCGCCACTGAGCCGGGCACCGACCTGCTGGAGGCGGACTTCTACGCCTTCCAGGACCTGCTCACCCCGGCCGAGCAGAAGAAGGCCCTGGCCGTCCGCGAGTTCATGGAGCGCGAGGTGCGCCCCATCGCGGACGACTACTGGGAACGCGCCGAGTGCCCCGTGCACCTGTTCAAGCCGTACGCGCAGCTCGGCACCATCGGGTCCGGCTGGGCCGAGACCCAGGGGGAGGAGACCTCGGCCGTGTTCCGCGGCTGGGTCGGCATGGAGACGGCGCGCGTCGACTCCTCGTTCTGCACCTTCATCGGGGTCTCCGGCGGCCTGGCCATGACGTCGATCGGCATCGGGGGCAGCGCCGAGCAGCGCGCGCGGTGGCTGCCGCCCATGGCGGCCGGCGACCTGATCGGCGCGTTCGGGCTCACCGAGCCCCTGGCCGGCTCCGACACCGCCAAGGGCCTGCGCACCACCGCCACCCGCACGGGCGACACCTGGGTGCTGAACGGCGCCAAGCGCTGGATCGGCAACGCCACGTTCGCCGACGTCGTGGTGATCTGGGCCAAGGACACCGCCGACGACCAGGTCAAGGGCTTCCTGGTGCGCAAGGGCACGCCCGGCTTCTCCGCCACCAAGATCGAGCGCAAGCAGTCCCTGCGCATCGTGCAGAACGCCGACATCGTGCTCGACGGCGTGCGCGTCGACGAGGCCGACCGGCTGCAGGGCATCGACAACTTCCGCGATGTCGCCAAGGTGCTGCGCATCACGCGCGACGGCGTGTCCTGGCAGGCGCTGGGCACCATGATCGGCGCCTACGAGGCCGCCGTGGCCTACACCAGGCAGCGCGAGCAGTTCGGCAACCCGATCGCCAGCTACCAGCTGATCCAGGACAAGCTCGCCACGGCCTACGCGAACGTGACGGCGAGCTTCGCCATGTGCGTGCGCGTCGCGCAGCTCCAGGACCTCGGCACGCAGAAGGACGCCCACGCCGCAATGGCCAAGGCGTTCGTCACCACCCGCATGCGCGAGACGGTCGCGCTGTGCCGGGAGGCGTGCGGCGGCAACGGGATCACACTGGATCACGGCGTCGCCCGGTTCTTCGCCGACGCCGAGGCGGTCTACACGTTCGAGGGGACCAAGGACATGAACCAGCTCATCGTGGGTCGTGCCATCACCGGCCACGCGGCGTTCGTCTGATCCGGGCCCTGCTGCCCATCGTGCTCAAGGAGGAGCAAATGACCGAGGCCTACATCGTCGCCACCGCGCGCTCGCCCATCGGACGCGCGCACAAGGGGTCGCTGAAGGACGTGCGCCCCGACGACCTCGCCGCCGAGATGGTGCGCGCCGCCGTCGGGCAGGTGCCGGGCCTGGACCCGGCGCGCATCGACGACCTGCTGCTGGGCTGCGGCCTGCCCGGCGGCAAGCAGGGCATGAACCTGGCGCGGATCGTCGCCGTGCTGTGCGGCTGGGACATGGTGCCCGGCGCGACCGTCACGCGCTACTGCAGCTCCAGCCTGCAGACCACGCGCATGGCGTTCCACGCGATCAAGGCGGGCGAGGGCGACGTGTTCGTCTCCGCGGGCGTGGAGTCCGTCAGCTCGTTCGCGACCGGGTCGAGCGACTACATCCCGGGCGTGGACCTGCACAACCCCGTCTTCGCCGACGCCCTGGCCCGCACCGAGAAGCGCGCCGGGGCCGGCACCGGCCTGTGGACCGACCCGCGGCTGGAGGGCGTGCTGCCCGACGCCTACATCTCCATGGGCCAGACGGCGGAGAACGTCGCCGCCCTGCGTGGCGTCACGCGCTCCGAGCAGGACGAGTTCGCCGCCCGCAGCCAGCAGCGGGCGGAGGCCGCCATCGCGGCCGGGTTCTGGGCCCGGGACATCACGCCCGTCACCCTCCCCGACGGCACGGTCGTCTCCGCCGACGACGGCCCGCGGCCGGGCACCACCGTGGAGAAGCTCGCCACGCTGGAGCCGGTGTTCCGCCCCGACGGCAGCGTCACCGCGGGCAACGCCTGTCCCCTGAACGACGGCGCGGCCGCCGTCGTCGTCGTGTCCGGCCGCGTGGTCGACGAGCTCGGCCTGACGCCGCTGGCCCGCATCGTGTCCACCGGGGTCAGCGGGCTGTCGCCGGAGATCATGGGGCTCGGCCCCGTCGACGCCAGCCGGCAGGCGCTGCGCCGCGCCGGGCTCACGGTCGACGACATGGACCTCGTGGAGATCAACGAGGCGTTCGCAGCGCAGGTGATCCCGTCGGCGCGCGAGCTCGGCGTGGAGCCGGAGCGGCTGAACGTCAACGGCGGCGCCATCGCCGTCGGGCACCCGTTCGGGATGACCGGGGCGCGCATCACCTCCACCCTGATCAACGCGCTCGCGGACACCGGCGGCCAGTACGGTCTGGAGACGATGTGCGTGGGCGGCGGGCAGGGCATGGCGATGGTGCTGGAGAAGCTCTGATGCTGATCACCGGTGCCGTGCTGGAGCGCTGCGGCGCGCCGGCGCCCTTTGCGGAGTCGCGGCCGGTCACGGTCGGGCCGCTGGAGCTCGACCCCCCGGGCGACGGCGAGGTGCTGGTGCGGATCGAGGCCGCGGGGCTGTGCCACTCCGACCTGTCGGTCGTGGACGGCAACCGCGCCCGGCCGGTGCCGATGCTGCTCGGCCACGAGGCCGCCGGCGTCGTGGAGGCGACCGGCCCGGGTGCGCGTCTCGCCGTCGGGCAGCGGGTGGTCATGACGTTCCTGCCGCGCTGCGGGCAGTGCGCGCAGTGCGCCACCGACGGGCGCCTGCCGTGCGCGGTGGGGTCGGCGGCCAACGCGGCCGGCACGCTCGTGGGCGGCGGACACCGGCTGTCGCGGGTCGTACCAGGGGCCGACAGCGGGCCCGGCGGTGTCCAGGAGGTGCACCACCACCTCGGGGTCAGCGCGTTCGCGACCCACGCCGTGGTCTCCGAGACCTCCGTGGTGCCCGTGGACTACGACGTCCCGCCCGACGTCGCCGCCCTGCTCGGCTGCGCGGTGCTGACCGGCGGCGGCGCCGTCGTGAACGCCGGCCGCCCCGGCCCGGGCGACCGGGTGGCCGTCGTGGGGCTCGGCGGCGTGGGCATGGCGGCGCTCCTGGTGGCCGCGGCGCTCGGGCACGAGGTCGTGGGCGTCGACGCCGTGCCCGCCAAGCTCGACCTGGCCCGCGAGCTCGGTGCGACCCTCGCGGTCGGGCCGCAGGAGGCCGCCGACCAGGGGCTGCGCGCCCCCGTCGTGATCGAGGCGGCGGGCTCGGCCCGCGCGTTCGAGACGGCCTACGCCCTCACCGCCCCGGGCGGCACCACCGTCACGGTGGGGCTGCCGCACCCCGACGCCAGGGCGAGCATCTCGCCCCTGAGCCTGACCGCCGAGGCGCGCACCGTCGTCGGCTCCTACCTCGGCTCGGCCGTGCCGAGCCGCGACATCCCGCGGTACGTGGAGCTGTGGCGGGCCGGGCGGCTGCCCCTGGAGCGGCTGGTGTCCGACCGCATCACCCTCGACGACCTGCCCGTCGCGCTCGACCGCCTCGCGTCCGGCGCGGCGCTGCGACAGCTCGTGATTTTCTGACCCCGAGAAGTTCACGCAACGAGAGGAAACCCCTGATGACTCGTACAGCCATCGTCACCGGAGCGGCCCGCGGCATCGGCGCCGCCACGGCCCGCCGGCTCGCGCAGGACGGCTTCGCCGTCGCCGTCCTGGACCTCCTGGAGGACCAGGCGAAGACCACCGCGGAGGCCATCGTGGCCGACGGCGGGCGCGCGCTCGCCGTCGGCGTCGACGTCGCCGACGAGGACTCGGTCGCCGCCGCCGTCGCCCGCGTCACCGCCGAGCTGGGCGCGCCCACCGTGCTGGTGAACAACGCCGGGATCCTGCGCGACAACCTGCTGTTCAAGATGTCGGTGGGCGACTGGGACGCCGTGCTGGGCGTGCACCTGCGCGGCGCGTTCCTGATGACGCGGGCCGTGCAGGCGCACATGGTGGAGGCGAAGTACGGCCGCGTCGTGAACCTGTCCTCGACGTCCGCGCTCGGCAACCGTGGCCAGGCCAACTACTCGGCCGCCAAGGCGGGCATGCAGGGCTTCACCAAGACCCTGGCGATCGAGCTCGGCAAGTTCGGCGTCACCGCGAACGCCGTGGCGCCCGGCGTGATCGAGACCGACATGATCCGGGAGACCGCCGAGCGCATCGGGGTGTCCCTGTCCGACTACCTGAGCGTGGCCGCGAAGGACGTCCCCGTGGGGCGCGTGGGCCAGCCCGAGGACATCGCGAACGCCGTGTCGTTCTTCTGCGCGGAGCAGTCCGGGTTCGTCTCGGGCCAGGTGCTGTACGTGGCGGGCGGCCCCAAGGCATGAGCGCCGGCGTGGACAGCGTGATCGCGGTCGACTCGCCGGCCGACCTCGCCGGAGCCGTGGGCCGGACCGCCACGGGCGAGTGGTTCGAGGTCACGCAGGAGCGGATCGCCGCCTTCGCCGACGCGACCGAGGACCACCAGTGGATCCACCTCGACGCCGAGCGGGCGGCCGCCGGGCCGTTCGGCTCGACGATCGCGCACGGCTACCTCACGCTGTCGCTGCTGCCGCGCCTGGCGTCGTCGCTCGTCGAGGTGGGCGGCGTCGCCATGGTGATGAACTACGGCATGGACCGGCTGCGCTTCCTGAGCCCGGTGCCCTCGGGCGCGCGCGTGCGGGCCGTCACCGAGATCCTCTCGGCCGAGCCGACGACGGCCGGCATGCGGCTGGCCTCGAAGGTCACCGTCGAGATCGAGGGGGCCGACAAGCCGGCCCTCGTGGCGCACACACTGTCGCTCTACGTCCTGGAGACCTGAGGGTGCCGCGGATCTGAGGGCGCACCGCGCGCTCCGAGAACGACGTGAGGTAC
>NZ_JBHWZO010000350.1:0-5544 GCF_042728455.1 Promicromonospora sp. NPDC060204 | reverse complement strand
GGTGCGGGGCCTCCGCCTGCTCCCGGGTGCCCTCGGGCACCGGGTCACTTGTCATGCGTCGTCTGGCACTCCCGGATCAGAGCGCGGCGTCGCCGTGCTCGCCGGTGCGCACCCGGGCCACGTCCTCGACCGGCACGACCCACACCTTGCCGTCGCCGATCTTGCCCGTCTGCGCCGCGCCGACGATCGCATCGGTCACCGCCGCGACGTCCTCGTCCGTGACGAGCACCTCGATGCGGACCTTCGGCACCAGGTCCACCGTGTACTCCGCACCGCGGTAGACCTCGGTGTGGCCCTTCTGTCGGCCGTAGCCGCTGGCCTCGCTCACGGTCATACCGCGCACCCCGGCACCTTCCAACGCCGTCTTCACGTCGTCGAGGCGGTGGGGCTGGATGACACCCGTGACAAGCTTCATGCGCTGCCTCCTAAGCAGTCGGGTAGCTGGACCGTAGTACGGTCAGCGCACCTCGGTGATGGTGGACCCGGAGTTCTCGTACGCCGTCTCGCCGTGGACCGCGAGGTCGATGCCGCTGACCTCGGCCTCCTCGGAGACGCGCCAGCCCAGGGTCGCCTTGAGCGCCAGCCCGATGATGTACGTGAGCACGAAGCTGTAGAGCACGGCCACCAGCGCGGCGACGATCTGGGTGAGCAGCTGCGTGACGCCGCCACCGTAGAAGAGGCCGTTGAGCGAGCCCTCGAAGTAGAACGAGTCGTAGCGGCCGTTCGTCGCGAAGAACCCGATCAGGATGGTGCCGACGAGGCCACCGACGAGGTGCACGCCGACCACGTCGAGCGAGTCGTCGTAGCCGAACTTGTACTTGAGGCCCACGGCGAGCGAGCACAGGACACCGGCGACGAGGCCGATGACGATGGCGCCCCACGAGTCCACCGTGCCGGCGGCCGGGGTGATCGCGACCAGGCCGGCGACCACACCGGAGGCGGCACCCAGCGAGGTGGCGGCGCCGTCACGGAACTTCTCGGTGGTCATCCAGGCGAGCATCGCGACGGCCGTGGCGACCAGCGTGTTGACCCAGGCGCGGCCGGCGGTGCCGTCCGCGGCGAGCTCGGAGCCCGCGTTGAAGCCGAACCAGCCGAACCACAGGAGGGCGGCGCCCAGCATGACGAACGGCAGGTTGTGCGGACGCATGGCCTCGGTGCCGAAGCCCTTGCGCTTGCCGATCACGAGGGCCAGGGCCAGCGCCGCGGCACCCGCGTTGATGTGGACGACGGTGCCGCCGGCGAAGTCGATCGGCAGCGAGAGGGCCGACGCGAGCCAGCCGTCGGCGCCGAACATGCCGCCGCCCCAGACCCAGTGGGCCAGCGGCGCGTAGACGACCGTGACCCAGATGGCGCTGAAGACGATCCAGGTGCCGAACTTGACGCGGTCGGCGATCGCACCGGAGATGAGGGCCACCGTGATGATGGCGAACGTGGCCTGGAACCCGGCGAACACGAGGCCGGGGATGCCGACGCCGGTCGTGGGACTGGCGGCGTTGTCGATCGTGAGGCCGATGAGCCCGGCCGGGTTGCCGATGAAGCCGGCGATGTCCGGGCCGAAGGCCAGACCGTAGCCGTAGACGACCCAGATGAGCCCGGCGACGCCGATCGAGGCGAAGCTCATCATCATCATGTTGAGAACGCTCTTGCCCCGCACCATGCCGCCGTAGAAGAACGCCAGGCCCGGCGTCATCAGCAGCACGAGCGAGGAGGCGGTGATCAGCCAGGCGGTGTTGCCCGTATCGAGCTCGAATTCCATCGCGGAAAATGCCTCTCTCCCCGGACCGGTCCTGGTGACTCGGCCCACCGCGACTACCGTCGCGGGACGCCGTTACACGTGGCCCGCATCGAGGTTACGGATGCGTGACGCAGGCGGGGAGCATGTAAACGTCTTATTTCGAGACCGGCTTGGGCGAATTTTCCGACCCAACCGTGATCGCCCGGTTATTTCGTGGCTATCCGCCGGTAACTTAACGCTTACATGTACTTCTCACATGGTGGACGGCGACCAATGCCGTGCCATTCACGGGGGCATTCCTGACCCGGGGTCAGCCCAGGATCCCGTCCACGAACTCCTCGACGTCGAACGGCGCCAGGTCGTCCGGACCCTCGCCCAGGCCGATGAGCTTGACCGGCACGCCAAGCTCTCGCTGCACCTGGACCACGATCCCGCCCTTGGCGGTCCCGTCGAGCTTCGTCAGGACGATGCCCGTGACGCCGGCGACCTCCGCGAAGACCCGCGCCTGGGAGAGCCCGTTCTGCCCGGTGGTCGCGTCGAGCACCAGCAGCACCTCGCTCGGCGCGGCGACCTTGCTGGCCACGCGCACGATCTTGCCGAGCTCGTCCATGAGGCCGGCCTTGTTCTGCAGGCGCCCCGCCGTGTCCACGAGCACGACGTCCGTCTTCTCGTCGCGCCCGCGTGCGACCGCCTCGAAGGCCACCGACGCCGGGTCGGCGCCCTCGCGGTCCGAGCGCACCGTCTCCACGCCCACCCGGTTGCCCCAGGTGGTGAGCTGGTCCGCCGCGGCGGCGCGGAACGTGTCGGCGGCGCCGAGCACCACGCTGCGGCCGTCCGCCACCAGCACACGGGCCAGCTTGCCGACCGTCGTGGTCTTGCCCGTGCCGTTCACGCCCACCACGAGGGTCACCGCGGGCAGGTGGCTGCCGTCCTCGGCGGTCCGCGGTTCGGTGTGCAGGGTGCGGTCCAGCTCGGGCTGGAGGAGCGTCACGAGCTCGGAGCGCAGCAGGTCGCGCACCGCCGCCGGCTCGCGCACGCCCAGCACCCGGACCTTGGTCCGCAGCGCGTCGAGCAGGTCCGTGGTGGGGCCGGCGCCGACGTCCGCGAGGAGCAGCTCCTCCTCGATCTCGTCCCAGTCGTTCTCCGTGAGCGAGTCCCGGGACAGCACCGAGAGCAGGCGGGCGCCCAGGGGCGAGCCGGACCGGGCGAGGCGGTCGCGCAGCCGCACCAGGCGGCCCGCGGTCGGGGCGGGGCGCTCCAGGACCGGCGCGGCCTGTGGCGCGGCCGCCTCGGGCTCCGCCGTGGGTTCGGCGGTGGCGGGTTCGGCGGTGGCCGGCTCCGCCGTGGCCGACGACGCCGTCGTCGTGGGCTCGGTGGCGCTCGGGGCGCCGTCCTGGTCCTGGGTCCGCCTGCGCCGTCGGGCGACCAGGACGCCGGCGAGGCCGCCACCACCCGCGAGGACGACGACGGCGGAGATGATCTCGATCCAGGGAAGCTCGTTCACGCCCCAGATTCTTTCATCTCGCGGACGACGCCGTGGAAACCCCTGGCTCCCGCCCGTTTCGCCGGGCGGAGTTAGGGTCCCCTAATCTCCGCGTGTAGGGTGACGCTGCCGAGAGAGCCCGAGCGCGACGACCGCGCCGCCTCAGACCCGCGGCCGTGCAGGACCTTTCAGCCCAGAACATCGAAGGAACAACCATGCCTCGCGCAGTTTCCGCGTCTCTCGCCGCCCTCGTGGTGGGTGCCGCCCTGCTCACCGGCTGCGGCGGCACCGCCGATGCCGGCACCGGCGACAACAAGTCCAACGTCGCCACCGGCCAGGAGGGGTTCGACGACGTCCGGGAGCTCGCGGGCCGGCTCGGCACGGACGCCGCACCGGGCGAGTTCCCGCGCACCGTGCGCAACCTCGTGGCCAACGAGGAGGTGGGCGAGACCGAGATCCCCGCGAAGCCCGAGCGCGTCATCGTGCTCGACACCGGTGAGCTGGACAACATGATCTCCCTGGGCATCGAGCCGGTCGGCATCGCCCACCCGGCGGACGCCGAGATGGCGCCCGACTACCTGGACGTCGGCGACGCCGTGGACCTCGGCGCCTACGACGCCCTGAACCTGGAGCAGATCAAGAACCTCGAGCCCGACCTGATCCTCGGCACGTCGCTGCGGATCGACGACGACGGCCTCAAGGCCAAGCTCCAGGACATCGCGCCGACCGTGCTGTCGCCGCGCCCCGGCGTGCTGTGGAAGGAGAACTTCCTGCTCAACGCCGCGGCCGTGGGCGAGGAGGACCGCGCCCAGGAGCTGCTGGACACCTACGAGGAGCGTGCCGACGAGGTCGGCGCCGAGGTGGTGGAGGCGAACGGCGGCGAGGCCCCGACCGTCTCCATGCTCCGGTTCATGGCCGGGCAGATCCGCCTGTACGCCAACGACTCGTTCGTCGGCATCATCCTGGCCGACGCCGGCCTCCCCCGGCCGGAGACCGAGGACATCGCCGACCTCGCCGTCGAGATCTCCGCGGAGGAGATCACCCTCGCCGAGGGCGACTGGCTGCTCTGGGGCACCTACGGGGAGCCCGACGCCACCGAGCAGGCGGCAGTCGTCGACGGCCCCCTGTGGGACCAGGTGCCCGCGGTCGCGGACGGCGGCGTCGTCCGCGAGGTGCCGGACGAGACGTGGTACCTGGGTCTGGGCGTGACGGGGGCCGGGCTCGTGCTCGACGACCTGGAGACCATCGCCGCCGACCAGCGGTGAGCACGACCCGGACCACGGCGCGCAGCGGACGGACGGTCGCCGCGATCCTGCTGACCGCGCTCGTGCTGCTCGTCGTCGCGGCGCTGGCCGGCATCACGGTGGGCGCCCGTGTGCTCTCCCCGGCCGAGACGCTCGCGGGGCTGCTCGGCCACGACGGCGTCGCCGCGACCGTCATCTGGGAGCTGCGGCTGCCCCGGACCCTGCTCGGCCTGCTCGTCGGCGTCGCCCTCGGCGTCGCCGGCGTGCTGGCGCAGGCGGTCACCCGCAACCCGCTGGCCGACCCGGGCCTGCTGGGGATCTCCGCCGGCGGCGCCGTCGCGGTGGTCGCCGGCAGCGTGTTCCTCGGGCTGGGTGCGGGCCTGCCCCGCGTGCTCCTCGCCCTGGCGGGCGCTGCGCTGGCGACGGCCGCCGTCTACCTGTTCGCGAGCCGGTCGCCCGAAGGGCTTACGCCCGTGAACATGACCCTGGCCGGGATGGCGATGACGGCCTTCCTCGGTGCCGCCGTCTCGGCGACGGTGCTGCTCAGCGCCTCGACCATGGACCAGTACCGGTTCTGGGTGGTGGGGTCGCTGAACCTGCCCGACCCCGCCGTGCTGCTGCCGGCCCTCGTGCCGGCCGTGGTCGGCGGGGTCCTCGCGGTGGTCGTCTCCGGGTCGCTCAACGCGCTCGCCCTCGGCGACGACACGGCGGCGGCGCTCGGCGTCCCCGTCGTGCGGACCCGGCTGCTGGCGGGCGTCGCCGTGGTGCTGCTGTCGGGCACCGCCGTGGCGCTGGCCGGCCCGATCGCCTTCGTCGGCCTCGTCATCCCGCACGTGGCCCGGGCCCTGGTCGGCACCGACGTGCGCCGCGTGCTCGCGCTCTCCGCGGTGCTGGGGCCGCTGCTGCTGGTCACGGCCGACGTCGTGGGCCGCCTCGTGGCGCGCCCGGCGGAGGTCCAGGTGGGCGTGGTCACGGCGCTGCTCGGCACCCCGTTCTTCATCTGGCTGACGCGCCGCGCGAAGGAGCGTGCCCGATGACCGCGACCCGCACCGTCTCCGGAACCGGGCGCCCGGCCGCGCGCC
>NZ_JBHWZO010000349.1:0-5570 GCF_042728455.1 Promicromonospora sp. NPDC060204 | reverse complement strand
GACCTCCGGCCGCCACCGCTCAGGTCAGTTGCCCGTGAGCTTCTCGCGAAGCGCGGCGAGCGCCTCGTCCGAAGCCAGCGTGCCACCGGCCTCCTCGACCGGAGCCGAGGAGTAGCTGGTGCTGCCGCCGCCACCGGCCGGCGCGGCCGGGGCCTCGGACGACGCCTCGGTGTCCGCGGTGAGCGCCTCGGCGACCTGCTTGCGGTGCGCGGTCCAGCGCTCGTGCGCCTTGGCGTACTCCGCCTCCCACGACTCGCGCTGGGTCTCGAAGCCCTCGAGCCACTCGTTGGTCTCCGGGTCGAAGCCCTCCGGGTACTTGTAGTTCCCGGCCTCGTCGTACTCGGCGGCCATGCCGTACAGCGCGGGGTCGAAGTCCTCGGACTCCGGGTCCACGCCCTCGTTGGCCTGCTTGAGCGACAGCGAGATGCGGCGGCGCTCCAGGTCGATGTCGATGACCTTGACGAACACCTCGGCACCGACGGTGACGACCTGCTCCGGCAGCTCGACGTGGCGCACGGCCAGCTCCGAGATGTGGACCAGGCCCTCGATGCCGTCCTCGACGCGCACGAACGCACCGAACGGAACCAGCTTGGTGACCTTACCCGGCACGACCTGACCGATGGCGTGCGTACGGGCGAAGGTCTGCCACGGGTCCTCCTGCGTCGCCTTCAGCGACAGGGAGACACGCTCGCGGTCGAAGTCGACGTCGAGCACCTCGACGGTGACCTCCTGGCCCACCTCGACGACCTCGGACGGGTGGTCGATGTGCTTCCAGGACAGCTCGGAGACGTGCACCAGACCGTCGACGCCGCCGAGGTCCACGAACGCACCGAAGTTGACGATCGAGGAGACGACACCCGGGCGCACCTGGCCCTTCTGCAGCGTCTGCAGGAAGGTCGAGCGAACCTCGGACTGCGTCTGCTCGAGCCAGGCACGGCGCGAGAGCACGACGTTGTTGCGGTTCTTGTCGAGCTCGATGATCTTGGCCTCGATCTCCTTGCCGACGTACGGCTGGAGGTCGCGGACACGACGCATCTCCACGAGGGAGGCGGGGAGGAAGCCGCGCAGGCCGATGTCGAGGATGAGGCCACCCTTGACGACCTCGATGACGGTGCCGGTGACGACGCCGTCCTCCTCCTTGATCTTCTCGATCGTGCCCCAGGCGCGCTCGTACTGTGCGCGCTTCTTGGACAGGATCAGGCGGCCTTCCTTGTCCTCCTTCTGGAGGACCAGGGCCTCGACGGCGTCGCCGACGGCGACAACCTCGCCAGGGTCGACGTCGTGCTTGATCGAGAGCTCCCGGGACGGGATGACACCCTCGGTCTTGTAGCCGATGTCGAGAAGGACCTCGTCACGGTCCACCTTGACGATCGTGCCTTCGACGATGTCACCATCGTTGAAGTACTTGATGGTGGCGTCGATGGCAGCAAGGAAGTCCTCCTCGGTGCCGATGTCGTTGACGGCAACCTGGGGTGCGGACTTCGCAGGGGTGGAGATGGTCATTGAGTTCGATGCTCCGATGCGGACATGGCGTAGTACGGACAGGGTCTGTTTGAGCTCTGCTTGTGCGGTGCTCGTGAGGTGCCGGTAGGTCGCCGGAAGGCGCACGGCACCGCCAGTCATCCTAGTGGCGCGGCAGCACCCTGGTCAACGCGAGCCAGGGTGGCGCGAGCCGCACGGATCGGGTGCCCGACGCTCAGAGCGCGAGCTCCAGATCCTTGCCCGGGATGGCGTCCAGCAGCGCCCGGGTGTAGTCGGTGGCCGGCGAGTCGAAGACCGAGTCGACGGTGCCCTCCTCGACCACGCGACCCTGCTGCATGACGAGCACGCGGTCGGCGATCTGCCGCACGACGGCGAGGTCGTGCGTGATGAAGAGGTAGGTCAGCCCCAGCTCCTCCTGCAGGCCGGCGAGCAGCTGCAGGATCTGGGCCTGGACCACGACGTCGAGCGCCGAGACCGCCTCGTCGCACACCACGAGCTCGGGCGACAGCGCCAGCGCGCGGGCGATCGCCACGCGCTGCCGCTGGCCGCCGGACAGCTCGGACGGGAACCGCCGCAGCTGGCCCTTGCTGAGCGCCACCTGCTCCGCGAGCTCCTCCACGCGGGCGCGGCGGGCCGCGGCGTCGCCGTAGTCGTGCGCGCGCAGCGGCTCCTCGATCGCCCGGAACACCGAGTAGAGCGGGTCCAGCGAGGAGTACGGGTCCTGGAACACGGGCTGCACCCGACGCCGGTAGGCGATCTGCTCCTTGTGCTTGCCGGCGCCCACGAGGCCGCCGTCGAAGGTGATGGAACCCGTGGTGGGCTTCTCGATGTCGAGGATCATCCGGGCCAGGGTCGACTTGCCCGAGCCGGACTCCCCCACCACGGCCACGGTGGAGCCGCGCGGGATGTCGAGGCTCACGCCGTCGACGGCGGTGAAGTCCTTGCTGCGCGACAGCAGCCCGCCGCCGCGGATCGAGAAGACCTTGCTCACGTCCTTGACGGAGACGAGCACGTCGGCGTCGGTCGCGCCGTCGGCGGCCGTCTCCTCGCCCGGGGCCAGCAGCGCGTCGTCCAGCACGTCCTCCAGGCCGCGCTCGCGCGCGATCTCGATGCGGCGCGAGGCGAGCGACGGGGCCGCGGCCATGAGGCGCTTGGTGTAGTCGTGCTGCGGCGCGGTGAGCACCTGGCGGGCCGGGCCCTGCTCCACGATCTCGCCGTGGTACATGACCACCACGATGTCGGCGCGCTCGGCCGCGAGGCCGAGGTCGTGCGTGATGAGCAGCACCGCGGTGCCGAGCTCCTCGGTCAGGCCGGAGAGCTGGTCCAGGATGCCGCGCTGCACGGTCACGTCCAGGGCCGACGTCGGCTCGTCCGCGACGAGCAGGGCCGGGCGGCCGGACAGGCCCATGGCGATGAGCGCCCGCTGGCGCATGCCGCCGGAGAACTCGTGCGGGTACTGGCCGGCCCGGCGCGCGGCGTCGGGCAGGCCCACCTCGTCGAGCAGCTCGACGGTGCGGGCGCGCGCGTCGCGGCGCGTCCGCAGGCCGTTGTCGATCAGGCCCTCGTCGATCTGCTGCCCGATCCGCAGGATCGGGTTGAGGTTGGTCATCGGGTCCTGGGGCACCAGGCCGAGCTCGGTGCCTCGCAGCTGCGCCATGCGCTGCGCGCTGATGTGGCCCAGGTCCTCGTCCTTGAACCAGATGTGACCCTCGGCCACGGACCCGTTGCTGGCCAGCAGCCCCAGCACCGCCATGGCGAGCGTGGTCTTGCCCGAGCCGGACTCCCCCACGATCGCGACGGTCTGGCCGCGCCGGACGGTCAGGTTGGCGTTCGCCACGGCGCGGGCGGGGCCGCCCTCGGTCCGGAAGTCGACGCTCAGGTTCTCGACCCGCAGGACGACGTCCTCCGCGGGGGCGTCCACCGGGGCGTCGACGGGCGCGTCGGCAGGGGCGTCGACGGGTGCGTCCACGGGGCCGTCCACCGGGACGTCGGCCGTGTTGTCAGCGATGTCGGTCATCGTCGGGTCCTGTTCCGGGGGTCGAGGGCCTCGCGCAGGCTCTCGCCCACGAGGGTGAAGCCGAGGGCCGTGATCGCGATGCAGAGACCCGGCAGGATCGCCAGGCGCGGTGCGACCGCGAGCTCCTGCTGCGCGGCCGTCAGCATGCGCCCCCACTCCGCGGTGGACGGCTCGCCGCCGCCCAGGCCGAGGAAGGAGAGCGCCGCGGCCTCGATCACTGCCGTGGCCAGGGTCAGCGTCGCCTGCACGATGACGGGGCCGATGCTGTTGGGCAGCACGTGGCTCATGGTCACCGACCGGCGGCTGAGGCCCAGCGCGGACGCGGCCAGCACGTAGTCCTGGCCGCGCTGCGCGAGCATCGAGCCGCGCAGCAGGCGGGCGAAGATCGGGATCTGCACCACACCGATGGCGATGATCACCGACATCGAGGACTGGCCGGCGATCGCCGCGATCGAGACCGCCAGGAGCAGGGAGGGCACCGACAGCATCAGGTCCACCAGGCGCATGACGCCGAAGTCGACCCACCTGCCCAGCCAGCCGGCGAGCAGGCCCAGCAGCATGCCGCCGACGAGGCCGAACAGCGTGGACAGCACGCCGACCAGGAGCGAGGCCTGCGCGCCCCAGATCAGCTTGCTCAGCACGTCGCCGCCGTAGCGGTCCAGGCCGAGCGGGTACTCGGCCGACGGCCCGGGGATCATGGTGGGCCGCACGTCGGCGCGGCCCGGCAGCTCGGTGGGGCCGTACGGGGCCAGCAGCGGAGCGAGCACCGCCACGAGGACGAACACGGCGACGATGACGAAGCCGATGATCGCGACGGGGTTGCGGCGCAGGGTGCGCCAGGCGCGCGCCCAGACGCCCTCGCCGGCATGGTCCTCCCCGCCGGGTCCGTCGCCGTGGATGCTGGTACGGAGCGGCTCGGCGGCCACGCCGTCGGTCACAGGAAGCTCGTTGGCGCTCACTGCTGCCTCCTCAACCGAGGGTCGATCAGCCCGTACGACACGTCGACGAGCAGGTTTACGAGGGCGTAGACCACGGCGATCATGAGCACGAAGCCCTGCATGACCGGGTAGTCCGCGTTGAAGACGGAGTCCGCGAGGAAGCTGCCGATGCCGCTGAACGCGAAGACGGTCTCGGTGAGCACCGCTCCGGACAGCAGCAGGCCGACCTGCAGGCCGATGGTGGTGACCACGGGGAGCATGGCGTTCTTCAGGACATGGTCCCCGCGCAGGCGGGCGGGCTTGATGCCCTTGGCCCGCGCCGTGCGGACGTAGTCGGCGTTCTGCACCTCGGAGACGGCGGCCCGCGTCATGCGGGCCACGATCGCGAGCGGGATGGTGCCGAGTGCGATGCCCGGCAGGATCAGGTGCACCAACGCGTCCCAGGCCGCGTCCCACTCACCGGTGAGCAGGCCGTCCAGCACGTAGAAGTTCGTCGGGTGCGTCGCGACCATCGTGGCGCTCTGCCGCCCCGTCGTCGGGAACCAGCCGAGCTCGACGGCGAACACGTACTTCAGGATGAAGGCCAGGAAGAACACAGGCACCGTGACGCCGATCAGCGAGACCACGACCGCCGAGTGGTCGACGACCGAGCCGGCCCGGCGGGCCGCCACGTAGCCGAGCGGGATGCCGATGCCGATCGCGAAGACCAGCGCCACCACGGTGAGCTCGATCGTCGCGGGGAACCGCGTGAGGAACTCGTCGATCACGGGCCGGCCGCTCTGCAGCGAGGTACCGAAGTCGCCCTGCAGCAACCGCCCGAGGTACTTGCCGTACTGCACGATCACGGGCTGGTCGAGGCCGAGCTGGGCCTCGATCTCGGCGGCGGCCTCGGGGGTGTACCGCTCGCCGAGCATGGCCTGCACGGGCCCGCCGGGCAGGGCGCGAACCCAGCCGAACAGCAGGATCGACAGGCCCAGCAGGATGGGTATCAGGAGCAGCAGGCGCTGCACGATCAGTCTGAGCATCGTTCCTCGACAGACATGCGTTCATCGGTCCCCCGGGCAACCGGCTCGTGGCCGGCCCGTCGTCCGCGCCACCCTGCTGCCGCCGCACGGCGCGGGGGACGAGGAGCC
>NZ_JBHWZO010000348.1:0-5574 GCF_042728455.1 Promicromonospora sp. NPDC060204 | reverse complement strand
CGCTGGGTGGTGGTGTGCGTTCCGCGCCGCTAGCGGGCGGAACGCTGCCTGATCATTGCGTTCATATCGCGGACGACCCTACGAGCACGTGCTCGCCCGGCGCCACGCTTTTTCGCCCCGGTCCCTTGACAGGGTGATCCGCCGATGGTCGGATGACGCGACTGTTAACGCTCACATTCTCGCGAGGTCACTGTGCAAAGAAGCACTCGTCCTTCCCGCCTGCCCCTGCGCGCGGTCGCCACGGGCGCCGTCGTCGCACTGCTCGGCAGCCTGGTTCCCCTCCTCCCCGCAAGCGCCACGGCGGCACGCCTGCCCGCTACCGCCCCGGAGACCACGATGTCCGTCACCGCCGAGACCACGGCCGACACCGCCGACACCGAAGACAGCACCGCCCAGGCGGAGGCAGACGCCGCGGTCGCCGCGCTCGACGTCGTGCACGCCGACGACGTCCGCGGCCACCTCACCCTGCCGACGTCCGGGCGGCACGGCGCGAGCGTCACGTGGACGTCGTCCGACCCCGCCGTGGTCGCCGCCGACGGCGTCGTCCGCCGCCCGGCGCACGGTGCGGGCGACACGGCGGTCACCCTGACCGCGACCGCTGACGTCGGGGGCGCGACCGCGGCCCGGGAGATCGCGCTCACGGTCCGCGAGCAGCCGGAGGTGGCCCCGTACGAGGGCTACGCGTTCAGCTACTTCACGGGCAACTCGCTCGCCGGCGAGAAGATCTACTTCGCAGCGAGCCGCGGCAACGACGCACTGACCTGGGACGAGGTGAATGACGGGCAGCCGGTGCTGGAGTCGGCCGAGGGCACGCTCGGCCTGCGCGACCCGTTCCTGATCCGCTCGCCCGAGGGCGACCGGTTCTTCCTGATCGCCACCGACCTCTCGATCGGGCGCAACGGCGACTGGGACGCGGCGCAGCGCCACGGCAGCCAGTACCTGGAGGTCTGGGAGTCCACGGACCTCATCACCTGGTCCGAGCAGCGGCACGTCAAGGTCTCGCCGGACAACGCGGGCAACACCTGGGCGCCCGAGGCCTACTGGGACGAGACGCTCGGGCAGTACGTCGTGTTCTGGGCCTCGAAGCTGTACGCCGCGGACGACCCGGACCACACGGGCAGCGCGTACAACCGCATGCTCTACGCCACCACGCGCGACTTCGTGACGTTCAGCGAGGCGCAGGTCTGGCAGGACCGCGGCGAGTCACGGATCGACTCGACGGTGATCCGGGAGAACGACGTCTACTACCGCTTCACCAAGGACGAGGGCGGCGGCGGGACGGGCTGCTCGGACATCATCCAGGAGAAGTCGGCGTCGCTCACCGCCGTCGACCTGCCCGGCGACCCGGCGTGGGAGTTCATGGCGGGCTGCATCGGCCGGGAGGCCGGCACCTCCGCCGTCGAGGGCCCGACGGTCTTCAAGGCCAACCCGGGCGACACGTCCGGCTCGCCGTTCTACCTGTTCGTGGACGAGTACGGCGGCCGCGGCTACATCCCGCTCGGCACCGACGACCTGGAGCACCCCGACTGGCAGGTGCCCGCGGACTACGACCTGCCCGCGAGCCCCCGCCACGGCACCGTCATCCCGGTCACCGCGGCCGAGCTCGCGGCGCTGCGCGACGGCATCGTGGTCCCCGAACCGCCGACGCCGGTCGTGGCCGACGAGAACGGCCTGGTCGCGCAGTACGCGCTGGACGAGACCGCGGGCACGGTCGCCGCGGACGGCACCGGCCACGGGTACGACGGCGTCGTCAGCGGCGACGCCACCTGGGCCGACGGCGCGCTGAACCTGGGCGGCAGCAACGGCCACGTGCGCCTGCCGGACGACATGATGGCCGGGCTCGACGCCATCACTGTCTCGACGAAGGTCTGGCTGGACCCCGCGCAGGCCACGCCGTACTTCATCTGGGGCCTGGGCAACACCGACGGCGGCGGCGTCGGCAACGGCTACCTGTTCACCACGGGGAACAACTACCGCTCCTCGATCGCGACCGGCAACTGGTCCACCGAGCAGACCGTGGCCTCGGGCGCGGCGCTGCCGCGCGGCGCCTGGAAGACGCTGACCTACACGCTCCAGGACGGCACCGCCCGGCTCTACCTCGACGGCGTGCGGGTCGGCGAGAACACCGGCGTCACGATCGAGCCCGGCGACATCGGTGACGGCCGCACCACGGCCAACTACATCGGTCGCTCCACCTACACCGCGGACCGGTACCTCAAGGGCAAGGTGCGCGACTTCCGCATCTACAACCGTGCCCTGTCGGCCGACGAGGTGCGGGAGCTCGGGGCGGACCCGACCGCCATCA
Source organism: Promicromonospora sp. NPDC060204 (assembly GCF_042728455.1). Taxonomy (NCBI): domain Bacteria; kingdom Bacillati; phylum Actinomycetota; class Actinomycetes; order Micrococcales; family Promicromonosporaceae; genus Promicromonospora; species Promicromonospora sp. NPDC060204. The sequence goes on along the minus strand of NZ_JBHWZO010000348.1, from coordinate 3,269 downwards.
CCGGCGTCGACCTCGCAAGCCTCAAGGTCCCCGCCGTCATCGACGGCGCGACGTCGACCGTGACGCTGCCGGTGACGCCCGGAACCGACGTGACCGCCCTGGAGCCGGCCTTCCAGACCGTGTCCACCTCGACGGTCTCGCCGCAGGTCACAGGTCCGGTCGACCTGTCGGCACCGCGGACGTTCACGGTCACCGCGCAGGACGGCGCCAGCCGGGCCTGGACCGTGCGCGTCGTCGAGATGCGCTCGCCGGTGCTGCCGGGCCTGTACGCCGACCCGAACATCGCGCACTTCGGCGACAGCTACTACCTCTACGCGACGTCGGACGGCGTCGCGGGCTGGGGCGGCAAGGACTTCTACGTCTGGACGTCGAAGGACCTGGTGGACTGGGAGCGCTCGGCCGAGCCGATCCTCACCCTGGACGGCGCGAACGGCGACGTGCCGTGGGCCACGGGCAACGCCTGGGCGCCCACGATCATCGAGCGCGGCGGGAAGTACTACTTCTACTTCTCCGGCCACAACGCGACCTACAACCGCAAGACGATCGGCGTCGCCGTCGCCGACCGCCCGGAGGGCCCGTTCGTCGCGCAGCCGACGGCGATGATCCTCAACGACGAGCCGATCGCGTCCGGGCAGGCGATCGACCCCGCGGCGTTCCAGGATCCCGAGACCGGCCGGTACTACCTGTTCTGGGGCAACGGCGGGCCGTCGAACGGCCCGGTGTACGCCGAGCTGAGCGACGACATGCTGTCGATCAAGCAGGACACGCTGGCGCGGATCGGCGGGCTGACGAACTTCCGTGAGGGGACGTTCCTCAACTACCGCGACGGGCTGTACCACCTGACCTACTCGATCGACGACACCGGGTCCGCCGACTACCGCGTCGGCTATGCCACCGCCACCAGCGTGGACGGGCCGTGGACCTACCGCGGCGTCATCCTGTCGAAGGACACCAGCCAGGGCATCCAGGCGACCGGGCACAGCTCGATCATCCAGGTCCCCGGGACCGACGAGTGGTACATCGCCTACCACCGGTTCGCGATCCCCGGCGGCGACGGGACGCACCGGGAGACCACGGTCGACCGGCTCACGTTCGGCGCCGACGGCCTCATGCAGCAGGTCACGCCCACTCTGACGAGCGTGGACCCGCTGCCGTACGACGGCGTCCAGCCGCGGGCCGTGAGGTCGCCGAAGGTGAACGGCCGGGCCACGGCCGGCTCGACGCTCACCGCGACGTCCGGGCAGTGGGACCAGCGGCGGCTCGCGTTCACCTACCAGTGGCTGCGGGACGGCGTGGCGGTCGCCGGGGCGGAGGGCCGGACGTACCGGCTCACCGCCGCCGACGTCGGGCACCGCCTGACCGTGCGCGTGACGGCGACGACGCCGGGCGCCCTGCCGGGCACGGCGGTCTCCGACCCGACCGTACGGGTCACGGCCCAGGCCCCCTGCCGAACCCGCACCGCCGTCTGACCGCGACCGTTGAGTGCTGGATATCTGCGCTTCCGAGCCGTCCGGGAGCGCAGATAGCCAGCACTCAACGGGGGGAGGGGGAGGGTAGAGTTGCAGGCTGTCCGGAAGCGGTAGGCGCGGGAGATGAGGATGGCGTTGGTGCAGCACGAACTGAATGGTGGAGCCCGATGACCGTCCTGACCTCCGACACCCGTCAGGTCGGGACCGAAGCGGCACGTCGCCGCAGCATCGCGGTGATCTCCCACCCCGACGCCGGCAAGTCGACCCTCACCGAGGCCCTCGCGCTCCACGCCCACGCGATCGACGAGGCCGGGGCGGTGCACGGCAAGGGCAACCGCGCCGGCGTCGTCTCCGACTGGCTCGAGATGGAGCAGAAGCGTGGGATCTCCATCACGTCCGCCGCCCTGCAGTTCGCGTACGGCGACGTGGTGATCAACCTCCTGGACACCCCCGGCCACGCCGACTTCTCCGAGGACACCTACCGCGTGCTGACGGCGGTGGACGCCGCCGTCATGCTGCTCGACTCCGCCAAGGGCCTGGAGCCGCAGACGCTCAAGCTGTTCGAGGTGTGCCGCCGCCGCGGCGTGCCGGTCATCACCTTCGTCAACAAGTGGGACCGCCCCGGCCGCGAGGCCCTGGAGCTCTGCGACGAGCTGGAGGAGCGCATCAACCTGCGCCCGACGCCGCTGAGCTGGCCCATCGGCGAGGCCGGCCGGTTCCTCGGGCTGCTCGACCGCGCCACCGGCGAGGTGCGCACCTACCGCCGCGCCCCGGGCGGCGCGTCGATCGCCGAGGAGGAGCTCCTCACCCCGCAGGCCGCCGCCGACACCCTCGGTGACGACCACACCGAGGCCGTCGAGAGCGTGCAGCTCCTCGAGGAGCTCGACCGTGAGTCGTTCCTCGCCGGCACCACGACGCCGATGCTGTTCGGCGCGGCGCTGGCCAACATCGGCGTCAAGCAGCTCCTGGACGCCGTCGTGGAGCTCGCCCCGGCGCCCGGTGCCCGGCCCGACGTCGACGGCACGGCCCGCGACGTGGACCAGGCGTTCAGCGGCTTCGTGTTCAAGATGCAGGCCGGCATGGACCCGAACCACCGCGACCACGTGGCCTTCATCCGCGTGTGCTCGGGCCGCTTCGAGCGCGGCATGGTCGTGACGCACGAGCGCACCGGCCGGCCGTTCGCCACGAAGTACGCGCTGTCGGTCTTCGGCCGGGAACGTCAGACGGTCGAGGACGCCTACCCCGGCGACGTCGTGGGCCTGGTCAACGCCAGCACGCTCGCCGTCGGCGACACGGTGTTCGACGCCGCCGGCCCGCACGTGCGCTTCCCGCCCATGCCGGTGTTCGCCCCCGAGCACTTCGCGGCCGCGCGCTCGGCCGACCCGGGCCGCTCCAAGCAGTTCCGCAAGGGCATCTCGCAGCTCGAGCAGGAGGGCGTGGTCCAGGTCCTGGTGTCCGAGGCCCGCGGCGACGGCAACCCGATCCTCGGGGCCGTCGGCCCGCTCCAGTTCGAGGTCGCGACCTTCCGCATGGAGCACGAGTTCTCGGCGCCCATCCGGACGGAGCAGCTCGGCCTGTCGCTGGCCCGCGAGGCCGCGCCGGAGCACATCGACACCATCGCTGCCTACCCGGGCGTCGAGGTCGTGCGCCGCGGCGACGGCACCCCGCTGGTGCTGCTGCGCGACGTCTGGCACGCGCGGGCCTTCGAGCGCGCCCACCCGGACGTGCCGCTGATCCCGCTGGTCGCCAGCGGGGTCTAGCGCAGAAGGCCACTCCGGACGGGCCCGCACGGCCGTGGCC
>NZ_JBHWZO010000347.1:0-5570 GCF_042728455.1 Promicromonospora sp. NPDC060204 | reverse complement strand
GGGTATTTGCGCCTTCCGAGCCGCGAAGAGCGCAAATACCCAGCACTCAACGGGGGCGCCAGCCGAGGGCGGCCGAGATGCGGGCGGCCGCGTCGCGGACGACCGGGGTCAGGGTCTCCAGGCGTTCCGGGGGCATGTAGGGCCGGGTCGCCGTGACGCTGATCGCGGCGACGATCGCGCCCGACGTGTCGCGCACCGGCGCCGCGACACAGAGGATCCCCGGCTCGTTCTCCTCCAGGTCGAAGGTCACGCCCCGGCTCGCCGAAGCCTCCATGACCTGCACGAACGCCTCGACGGTGAGCACATCCCGCTCCAGGCCGTGCTCCGCGCCGACGGGCCGCTCGGCGAGGAACTGCTCGCTCCAGCGACCAGGCTCGTCCAGGAGCAGCGCCTTGCCGATCCCGGTCCGGGTCAGCGGCATGCGGTGCCCGATCTGCGAACGCATCACCGCCCCGCGCGTGCCCGGGATCTTGTCGAGGTAGAGCACCTGCCCGCGGTCCTCGATGGCGAGGTGCACGGTGTCGTGGACCCGCTCGGCGAGCGCGCGCAGCACCGGCGCGCCCACGCCGGTCACCGGGTTCTCCTGCAGCGCCTGGTAGCCGAGCTCGATGAGGGCGGGGCCGAGCGCGTAGGCGCCGTCGTCGTGCTGGCGCAGGTAGCCGGTGGCCAGCAGGAGCTGGAGCAGGCGGTGGGTGGTGCTGCGCCCGACCCCGGTCTCGGCCGAGATGTCGCGCAGGCGCGTGCAGCCGCGGGCGACGGCGTTCACCACGGCGATGCCCCGCGCGAGGGTCTGTGTGCCCGGCGGGGCGGCGGCGTCGGACGGAGTGGCCATCGCGCCACGCTATCCCGAGACGCCGGAAATCCCGATAATAGGGATGAGGTTCGGACTATCGGGACTCCGGTCTACCGTCCAGAACATGGCTGACGACGCACCGAGGCGCGACGCCGCGCTGGTGGCCCTCGACTGGGGCACGACGACGTTCCGCGCCTGGCTCCTGGACGCCACGGGTGCGGTCGTGGACGGCGTCCGGACGGCGGACGGCGCGCTCTCGCTGTCGGAGCGGGCCGACTCGCCCCGGGCGCGGGCCGCCGCCTTCGAGGCGACGTTCTCGCGGCTGTGCCGGCCCTGGCTCGACGAGCACCCCGGCATCCCCGTGCTGTGCTCCGGGATGGCGGGGTCGAACCTCGGCTGGGCCGACGCCGGGTACCTGGACGTGCCGGCGGAGCTCGGCGGCCTCGCCTACCGGCTGACCGTGGTGCCGGCGGGCGACTCGGTGGTCCACCTCGTCCCCGGGCTGCGGGCCACGGGCCCCCTCCCGGACGTCATGCGGGGCGAGGAGGTGCAGCTCGTGGGCGCGCTGGCCGCGATCGCCACGGAACACCAGACCCCGGCCGGGCACCCGGCCACCCCGGACCGCCGGCACACCGTCGTCCTGCCCGGCACGCACTCCAAGTGGGTACGCCTCGACGGCGACTGCGTCGCGGGCTTCGCCACCGCCATGACCGGCGAGCTCTACGGCCTCCTGCTGCGCGACAGCATCCTCGGCCGGCTCGCCGAGGGGGAGCCCGGCACGGAGGCGTCGGACGCCTTCACCTGGGGTCTGGAGGCAGAGGCCGAGCACGGCGACGAGCGGGGCCTGCCGGCGCTGCTGTTCACGGCGCGCACGCTCGTGCTGGCCGGCCGCCTCGCGGGCCAGGACGTGGCCGACTACCTGTCCGGGCTGCTGATCGGCGCCGAGGTGCGGCACGCGCTGCGCGCCGAGCCGGCCGACGTCGTCGTCCTGTGCGGGTCACCGTCCACCACGCACCGCTACCGCCTCGCCCTGGAGCGGAGCGGCGTGGCCGTCCGCGCCGTCGGCGAGGACGCCACCGCCCGCGGCCTGTGGCGCGTCGCCCTCGACGCCGGCCTGGCCTCGCTCGACCCGGCCTCGCTCGACCCCGCCCCGCTCGACCCCGCCCCGCTCGACCCCACCGAGGAGCAGCTCGCATGAACACCCGGTCCACCGGCCTGATCGCGATCCTGCGCGGCGTGCCGCCCGCCGACGCCGTCGCCGTCGCGGAGGCTGTCTTCGAGGCGGGGTTCGACGCCGTCGAGGTACCGCTCAACTCCCCGGACCCGCTGGAGTCCGTCCGCCGCATCCGTGCGGCCGGCCCGGCCGACCGGCGCGTCGGGGCGGGCACCGTGCTCAGCCCGGACGACGTGCGCCGGGCGGCCGACGCCGGGGCCTCGCTCATCGTCTCCCCGAACACCCGGCCGGACGTGATCGCCGAGACCGTGCGGCTCGGGCTGGAGAGCTACCCCGGGGCGGCGACGCCGACGGAGGCCTTCGCCGCGCTCGACGCGGGCGCCCGGGCGATCAAGCTCTTCCCCGGCTCCGCCGTCGGCATCGGCGGCCTGCGGGCCTGGGCGAGCGTGCTGCCGAGCGGCACCGCGCTGGTCCCGGTGGGCGGCGTCGACGCCGGTAACCTCGCCGACTGGGCGCGGGCCGGCGCGTCCGGCGCGGGCATCGGGACGTCGCTGTACCGGCCGGGCGACGCGCCCGCGACGGTCGGCGCGCGGGCGGCCGAGCTGGTCCGGATCTGGCACGAGAACTGCAACGACTGAGAGGCCTGCCGTGAAGATCACGTCGATGACGACATTCGTCCTGCCGCCCCGGTGGCTCTTCCTCAAGATCGAGACCGACGAGGGGATCGTCGGCTGGGGCGAGCCCGTCCTGGAGGGCCGCGCGGCCAGCGTCGCCGCCGCCGTCGAGGAGCTGTCCGACTACCTGATCGGCAAGGACCCCCGCCGGATCGAGGAGCACTGGACCGTGCTGTACCGCTCCGGGTTCTACCGCGGCGGCGGCATCCACATGAGCGCGCTGGCCGGCATCGACCAGGCGCTGTGGGACATCAAGGGCAAGGCGCTCGGCGTGCCCGTGCACGACCTGCTCGGCGGCCGGCTGCGCGACCGGATCAAGGTCTACTCGTGGATCGGCGGCGACCGGCCCGCCGAGACGGCGGCCCAGGCCAAGGACGCCGTCGAGCGCGGCTTCTCGGCGGTCAAGATGAACGGTCCGGAGGAGCTGCAGTACGTCGACTCCCGCGACAAGGTCGAGCGGGTGGTCGCCAACGTGGCGGCAGTCCGCGACGCCGTCGGGCCGAACATCGGGATCGGCGTCGACTTCCACGGGCGCGTGCACCGCCCGATGGCGCGCGTGCTGCTCGACGCCCTGGCGCCGTACCACCTGATGTTCGTCGAGGAGCCCGTGCTCTCCGAGCACGTCGACGGGATCGCCGACGTGCTGCGGAACTCGACCACGCCCATCGCGCTCGGGGAGCGGCTGTACTCCCGGTGGGACTTCAAGAACGTCATCACCACGGGCGTCGTCGACATCATCCAGCCCGACCTTTCGCACGCGGGCGGCATCACCGAGGTGCGCAAGATCGCCGCGATGGCCGAGGCCTACGACATCGCCGTGGCGCCGCACTGCCCGCTCGGCCCGATCGCGCTGGCCGCGTGCCTACAGCTCGACGCCGTGGCGTACAACGCGGTGATCCAGGAGCAGAGCCTCGGCATCCACTACAACAAGGCGAACGACCTGCTCGACTACATCGTCGACCCCGGCGTCTTCGCCTACGAGGACGGCTCCGTCGCCATCCCGCAGGGGCCGGGCCTGGGCATCGAGGTGAACGAGGACTACGTCCGGGAGCGCGCCGCCGAGGGGCACCGCTGGCGCAACCCGGTCTGGCGGCACGACGACGGGTCGTTCGCCGAGTGGTGAGCGCGGGCGGGCGGGTCGCCGCGGCCGGAGAGCCCGGCGCCAGACGTGCGGGACGTAACTCCGCCGTGGGGCGCCGGGCCGCCGTCGGGCACTTAGACTTGCCGGGTGTCGTCCACTGCCCCTGAGAACCAGCCGCAGACCCCCCGCCCGGTCATCGTCGTCGACTTCGGCGCGCAGTACGCCCAGCTGATCGCGCGCCGCGTGCGCGAGGCCAAGGTGTACTCGGAGATCGTGCCGCACACGTTCACGGTCGAGCAGATGCTCGCCAAGGACCCCGCGGCCATCATCCTGTCCGGCGGGCCCTCCTCCGTGTACGCGGCCGGCGCCCCGTTCGTGGACCCCAAGCTCTTCGAGGCCGGCGTGCCCGTCATGGGCATCTGCTACGGCTTCCAGGCCATGGCGCAGGCGCTCGGCGGCGAGGTCGCGCAGACCGGGCTGAGCGAGTTCGGCGGCACGGAGGTCGAGGTGTGCGCCTCGGGCGTGCTGCTCGCCGACACCCCCGAGCACCAGACCGCCTGGATGAGCCACGGCGACGCCGTGCACCGCGCGCCGGTCGGCTTCGAGGTGCTCGCGACGTCGGACGGCTCGCCCGTCGCGGCCTTCGAGGACACCCGCCGCCGCCTGTTCGGCGTGCAGTGGCACCCCGAGGTGCGGCACTCGGCGCACGGCCAGACCGTGCTGGAGCACTTCCTCTACGAGGGCGCGGGGCTCAAGCCCGACTGGACCCCCGGCAACGTCATCGCCGACCAGGTCGCGGCCATCAAGGCCCAGATCGGCAGCGCCCGCGTGATCTGCGCGCTGTCCGGCGGCGTCGACTCCGCCGTCGCCGCCGCGCTCGTGCAGCAGGCCGTGGGCGACCAGCTCACCTGCGTGCACGTGGACCACGGCCTCATGCGGGCCGGCGAGGTCGAGCAGATCGAGACCGACTTCGTCGCCTCGACCGGCGTCAACCTCGTCATCCGCGACGAGAAGGAGCGCTTCCTGACGGCGCTCGCCGGCGTCAGCGACCCGGAGACCAAGCGCAAGATCATCGGCCGCGAGTTCATCCGCGTCTTCGAGGACGCGCAGCGGGACATCGTCGCCGAGGCGGGCGCGCACGGGGAAGAGGTCAAGTTCCTGGTGCAGGGCACCCTGTACCCCGACGTCGTCGAGTCGGGCGGCGGCGAGGGCGCGGCCAACATCAAGAGCCACCACAACGTGGGCGGCCTGCCCGACGACCTGGACTTCGAGCTGGTCGAGCCCCTGCGCACCCTGTTCAAGGACGAGGTCCGCGCGGTGGGCCGCGAGCTCGGCGTGCCCGAGGAGATCGTCTCGCGCCAGCCGTTCCCCGGGCCGGGCCTGGGCATCCGGATCGTCGGCGAGATCACGGCCGAGCGCCTGGAGATCCTGCGCCGCGCCGACGCGATCGCCCGCGAGGAGCTGACGAAGGCCGGCCTGGACAACGAGATCTGGCAGTGCCCCGTGGTGCTGCTCGCCGACGTCCGCTCGGTCGGTGTGCAGGGCGACGGCCGCACCTACGGTCACCCGATCGTGCTGCGCCCGGTCTCGTCCGAGGACGCCATGACGGCGGACTGGACGCGCCTGCCGTACGACGTGCTGTCGGTCATCTCGACGCGCATCACCAACGAGGTGCGTGAGGTCAACCGTGTGGTGCTCGACGTGACGAGCAAGCCGCCGGGCACCATCGAGTGGGAGTGAACTACGCCGGCCGCGGCGGCGCCGCCTGGGTGAGCAGGAGCCTGCCCAGGAGGAAGCCGCCGGCGTGCGGCCGGTGGGTGACCGGCGGCAGGACCTTCGCCAGTGGGG
>NZ_JBHWZO010000346.1:0-5605 GCF_042728455.1 Promicromonospora sp. NPDC060204 | reverse complement strand
GTCAGACGCTCAGGTCACCCGGGTGACCTGAGCGTCTGACACGTCTCACGGGCGCACGTTGTGGTTGCTCGCGAACAGGTTGCCCGGGTCGTAGGCCCGCTTCACCTCGCGCAGCCGGGCCAGCGTCGCCTCGGGGTAGGCGTTGCGGACGTCCTGCTCCGTGGCGGTGGACATGAAGTTCACGTAGCCGCGCCCGCCGACGCCGAGCGTGTCGGCCGTCGAGGTGATCCACTCCCGCAGCCCGGCGAGCCCGTCGAGCGCCGGGGTCATGCCCTGCACCGTGACCATCCAGGCCGCGTCACGGTGCGCGAAGGCCGTGTCCGCCGGGTCGGCGTCCGCGATCGCGCCGCCCATGGGCCGCAGGTTCACGGCCGCGACGCCCGGCGGCGCCCCGAGCACGGCCCCGACGGCCGCGGTGGCCCACGCCTCGTCGGGCGCCCAGGCGCCGTCGCCGAGGAAACCGGTCCGGGCGTCGCCCGGCATGCCGCCCTCCGGGCCGCCGACACCCGCGAACATCTCGGGGTAGGCGATCTCCCCCACGCTGTCGTGCACGGGGGCGAGCGCGCGGAGCGGGGCGTAGACCGCCTCGGCCTGGTCCGCCGGGCCGGCGAAGCACACGAGCGCCATGACGATCGGCTTGCCGTGCGCCTCGGCGGGCAGCATCGGCAGCGGCGGCGCCACCAGGACGTTGACCATGCCGGACAGCTCGGCGGGCGCCTCGGCCAGTGCCGTCAGCACGCCCGCGAGCGTGGCCGGCTCGGCGGGCCAGACGAACATGCCCCCGGTGACCACCGGCAGCTCGCGCAGCCGCAGCTCGATCTCGGTGACGACGCCGAAGTTGCCGCCGCCGCCCCGCAGCGCCCAGTAGAGGTCGGGGTTCTCGTCGGCGTCGGCCCGGACCACCCGGCCGTCCGCGAGGACCACCTCGGCGCCCAGCACGTTGTCGACGGTGAGCCCGTGGGCCCTGCTGAGGTAGCCGATGCCGCCGCCGAGCGCGAGGCCCGTGAGGCCGACGCCGCCGGTGTCGCCGAACCCGGTGGCCAGGCCGTGCTCGCCGGCCGCGGCGATGTAGTCGCCGGCGAGCACGCCGCCCTGCGCCCGCCCGACGCCGGCGTCCCGGTCGATCTCGACGCCGTCCATGAGGCGCAGGTCCAGCACCAGCCCGCCGTCGAGCAGGCTGTGCCGGGCGAGGTTGTGGCCGCCGGCGCGCACGGCGACCGGCAGGCCTGCGTCGTGCGCGACGGCGAGCGCCGTGGCGACCTCGTCGGCGTCGCGCACGCGCGCCACCGCGGCCGGGGTGCGCTCGGCGCCACCCATGAACACGGCGGCGGCGTCGGCGAACCCGTCGGACGCCGGGGTGAGCAGGCGGTCGCCGAGGGCGGCCGCGAGCGGGGCCAGGGCGCGGTCGAGCGCCTCGGGCGAGAGGTCGGTGGTGCTGGTGGTGCTGGTTGTGCCGGGGGTGTCCTGCGTGGCCATCGTCGAGCCTCCGTGTCGGTACCGGATCTTCCAGGTGACAAACGTTAGGCATCTAAGGATTAGGCGTCAATGCATTTCGGGGACGACCGAACTATCCTGCGTCCATGCAACCAAGCGGACGGCCCGACGGCGATCCAGACGGCCCCGCTGCGGGGGTGAACCCGGGCCAGGCCGGCCCCGTGCCGGTCGCGGTGGCCATGTGGCAGTCCGTGCACCGCGTCATGCGGGCGTTCGACGCGCAGCTCTCCGAGCAGGGCGCGACCTGGCAGGTCTGGCACATCCTGCTCGCCGTGCACCAGGGCACGCCCGCCACCCAGCGCGAGCTCGCACGCGCCGTCGGCATCCGGGAGGCCACGCTCACGCACCACCTGCGCGGCATGGAGGACAGGGGGCTGATCGTCCGCAGCCGCCAGGAGACCAACCGCCGGGTGCAGCGCATCGAGGTCACCGCCGAGGGCGAGGCGCTCTTCCGCCGGCTCAAGGCGGAGGCGATCGAGTTCGACCGGACGCTGCGGGGCGCGATCGGCGCCGGGGAGGACGACGTCCAGGCGTTCTTCGCGACGCTGGGCCGCCTGGCCGACGTGGTGCCCGACGGCGGACGCGACATCCTTCCGGAGGGCTGGCCGGGCAACCGCCGGGACTGACCCGGCGACGCCGGGAATAAAACACCCGGCGACCGGGAATAGGCGGTGCCCCGGGCAACCTTGTACGTGTCGTGCAGCACACCCCGGAACCCCAGGCATGACCGCGACGTCCACCGGCACCACCGACACGCGGCTCGGCCTGCGCGGCGACCGTGGCCCGATCCTCGGCGCGCTCATGCTCGCCACGGCGCTCGTGGCGCTCGACGCCACGATCCTCGCCACCGCTTCGACCACAATCGCGCGCGAGCTCGGCGCGTTCGAGCAGGTCCCGTGGCTCTTCTCCGCGTACACGCTCGCCCAGGCCGTGACCGTCCCGGTGTACGGGCGCCTGGCCGACGTGTTCGGCCGCAAGCGCGTGATCCTCGCGGGCATCGCGCTGTTCCTGCTCGGCTCCGTGCTGTGCGCCGTGGCCTGGAGCATGCCGGCCCTGATCTGGTTCCGGGTGCTGCAGGGCCTGGGTGCCGGCGCGATCCTGCCGATGTCGATGACGATCGCCAGCGACATCTACACGCTCGCCGAGCGCGCCAAGACGCAGGGCTACATGGCCAGCGTGTGGGCCGTCTCCTCGGTGCTCGGCCCCACCCTCGGCGGCGTGTTCAGCCAGTTCGTGAGCTGGCGCTGGATCTTCTGGGTCAACGTGCCGATCGGCATCGTGGCCCTCCTGGCGATCTGGCTCAAGTTCCACGAGAAGGAGCGCGACGGCGAGCGCCAGCCCGTCGACTACGTGGGCGCGGTGCTGCTCACGGGCGGCAGCACGCTGCTGGTGCTCGGCCTGCTGGAGGGCGGCCACGCCTGGGGCTGGGCCTCGGCGCAGTCGATCGTCATCTTCGTCGCGGCCGTGGCGCTGCTCGTCGCGTTCGCCGTGTCCGCCCGGCGCACGGCCCACCCGATCTTCGACCTGCGGCTGCTGCGCCGCCGGGTGGTGGGCGCGTCGACCGCGGCGTCGCTGATGGTCGGCGTCATCACGCTCGGCCTGTCCACCTACATCCCGATCTACGCGCAGGGCGTGCTCGGCGTGGGGCCGCTCGTGGCCGGGTTCGCCCTCGCGGCGCTCACGCTCGGCTGGCCCATCGCGGCCACGCTGTCGGGCCGGGTCTACCTGGCGATCGGCTTCCGCTGGACCAGCACCATCGGCGCGGTGGTCGTCCTGGCCGGCTCGCTCCTGACCCTGCTGCTCGACGCCGACGCCGCCGTGTGGCAGATCTCGGCCGCGGTGTTCGTCATCGGCCTCGGCATGGGCCTGGTGGCCGTGCCCACCCTGCTCGCCGCACAGCACAGCGTGGGCTGGGGCGAGCGCGGGGCCGTGACCGCGACCAACATGTTCGCCCGGTCGATCGGCCAGGCCGTCGGCGTGGCCGCGCTCGGCGCGGTGGTCAACGCCCTGACGGTGGTCGGCGCGGACGGCACGCCCGAGGGGGCGGGGCTGGCGAACGCCATGCACCTGGTCTTCTGGTGCGTCGTGGCCTGCGCCGCGGTGATGATCGTGACGGTGCTGCTGCTCCCCCGCGACAACCCGAGGGTGACGCAGGCCGCGTAACGGTTACGCGGGCTGCGTGACGACGAAGCCCTCCCGCACCCCGTCGAGCACGTCCTGCACGTGCTTGCGGAAGCCGGGGCAGGTGGCGATGTCGTGCGCGCGGCACTGCAGCGCGTGCTCCGTCATCGCGCGGGACGCCGCCATGTCGGCCATCCGACGGTCCAGGTCGGCGATGTGCGCCTCCAGGACCTGGTGCCGGTCGTATGCCCCGGCGTCGAGCATGACGCGCACCTGCTCCAGCGTCATGCCCGCCGCCTTGCTGCGCACGATGACGCCCACGCGCACCACGTCGTCGCGCCCGTAACGCCGTCTCCCGGCACCGTCGCGCGCCGGGCGCAGCAGGTTCTCGTCCTCCCAGTAGCGCAGCACGTGGGTCTCCAGCCCGAACCGACGGGCCGTCTCGCCGACCGACCAGGTCTCGCTTGACTTCATGTCAACATGAAGTCACATCCTGGGGTGGTACCGCAAGACGTCCCGGGAAACGGAGCCCTGCCATGTCCGCCACAGAACCCCTGACCTCCTACGACGCCGTCGTGATCGGCGGCGGCCCCGCCGGCCTCCAGGCCGCGCTCACCCTCGGCCGGATGCACCGGCGTGTGCTGCTCCTCGACTCCGGCGAGTACCGCAACGCCACGGCCGAGCACATGCACAACGTGGTGACCAACGACGGCCGGCCCCCGGCCGAGTTCCGCGCCCTGGCCCGCGCCGAGCTCGCCGCCTACGCGACGGTGACCGTCCGCGAGGACGCGGCGACCGCCGTCGTGCCGGACGGCGACGGGTTCCGGGTGGAGCTGGGCGCCGACTCCGCCCCGGCCCGCGCCGTGGTGCTCGCGACCGGGCTGCGCGACACCCTGCCCGCGATCCCCGGGCTGGAGCCGCTGTTCGGCACCGTCGCCGCCGTCTGCCCCTACTGCCACGGGCACGAGCTGAGCGGCAAGCCCGTCGCGGTGCTCGGCAGCGGCCCGCACGTGACCCGGGTCGCGTTCCTGCTGGAGCGCATCGCGAGCCGCCTGACCGTCCTGGCCGACGACGGCGACCTCGACCCGGACACCCGCGCCCTGCTGGCCGACGCCGGGGTGGCCGTGCGGCCCGAGCCGGTCAAGGAGCTGGTGCGCACCGTCGACGGCGCGCGCGTCGTGCTCGCGGAGGGGCCGGACGAGGAGGTGGGCGGCATCTTCGTCGCGGCCGAGTTCGGTCAGCGCGCGCCGTTCGCGCAGCAGCTCGGCCTGACCCTGCTGCCGTCGGGCGCCGTCGAGGTCGACGCGATGGCCCGCACCAGCCTGCCCGGCGTGTTCGCGGCCGGCGACATGGCGCACACGTCGGCGATGCCGAGGCCGATGGCATCGGTGCTCATGGCGGCGGCGTCGGGCCAGCTGGCCGCCGTGTCCCTGGACGCGGAGCTGCTGGGCCGCGACCACCCGACGCCGTCGCCGGCCTGACCTCCGACAGGTCGGCAGCCTCCTGAGTGCGAGCCCGCGAGGTCGCCAGCCCCGCGAGGTCGCCAGCCCCCCGAGGTCGCCAGCCCCCTGGCGGGAGCGCACCAGGTCGGCACTCCCCTGGCCGGAGCCAGCCAAGTCGGCAGTCTGCGTCGAGGTCGGCACAGGGCTGTGCCGACCTCAATGCAGAGTGCCGACCTCGAGGCAGGCACCCAGGAGACTGCCGACCTCAGCACCAGCACCAGCACCCCAGAGAAGTGCCGATCCCAGCGCCAGCACCCCCAAAGAGCACCAGCAGCCCGACCCCTACGCGCTCTCGCGCAGCGCCCGGCGCTCGCTCTCGATCGCCAGGAGCTCGGCGAACGCGGAGTTGTAGGTCTCGGCGTCGGCGGGGTCGAGCCGCTGCAGGCGGCTGCGCGCGTCGTCGACCCGGCGCTTGTGGGCCAAGTCGGCGACGCGGCGCACCCCGCCCACCCCCAACCCCGCCACGGCGGCCACCCCGTCCTCCCGGG
>NZ_JBHWZO010000345.1:0-5627 GCF_042728455.1 Promicromonospora sp. NPDC060204 | reverse complement strand
TGGGCGGGGTCTTCTCTGCGCCGTGGGTCATGGGCCCCACCCTAGGGGGACCGCGCCCCCTGCCCTACCGTGTCAGACCCTCAGGTCACCGGGGTGACCTGAGCGTCTGACACACGACCTCAGGGGGTGTTCGGGGCCGTCTCGGGGTGGGCGGCGTCGTACTCCGCCCGCTCGCGGTCCACACGCGCACCGAGCCGCAGCGCGTAGAACCACAGCACCACGAAGATCCCGCCGACGAAGTACATCATCGGCAGCAGCAGGCCCATGGCGAGCACCGGGAGCTGGGCGAGGGTGCCCGCCGCCCGGCCCGTCGTCGTGCCCTGGGCCCGCGACAGGATCACCAGCACCAGGCAGAGGATCCCGCCGAGCGCCCAGATCGCGCCGCCCGACTCGATGCGCAGCGGGCCGCGCCCGAACTCCGAGTCGCGCAGGGCCCACACCACCAGGGTCGCGAACAGCACGAGGAACACCTCGAGCAGCAGCGTGGTGGACGTGAACTGCACCAGCGCGGACTTCTTGGGCTTGATGCGGTCGCCGGGGGCGGGTCGGTCCTTGCTCACCGGTTCAGGATATCCGTCTCCTTGCGGTCCCCGTCCCGGCCGGCGTCCCGGCCGGCGTCGGGCGCGGCCTCGCCGTCCAGGACCGCGACCCCGCCGCCCACGGCGACGGGCTCGGTCGCGCCCTCCATGACGGCCTCGCCGCGGGCGACCATGCCGGCCTGGTTGGACAGCTTGACCTCCTTGAGGAACAGCGCGAGCACGAGGCCGACGACGACCAGCGGCACCAGGTACCAGAACGCCGGGGCGAGCGAGTCCGCGAAGGCGTCGACCACGCCGCTGCGCAGCGGCTCGGGGAGCTGCTGGACGATCTGCGGCGTCAGGCTGGAGCCGCCGCCCGCGGGCGCGGCACCCTCCGGAAGACCCTCGAAGACGCCCTGCAGGTTGTCCGTCAGGCGCGACGTGAACACGGTGGTGAACGCCGCGGTACCCACGGCCGCGCCGATCTCCCGGAAGAAGTTGTTCGACGACGTCGCCGTGCCCAGCTCGTGCGGGTCCACGGAGTTCTGCACCGCGAGCACGATGGTCTGCATGATCAGGCCCATGCCGGCGCCGAGCACGAAGATCATGGCGCCGAACAGCCACAGCGACATGCCGCCCTCGAGCCGGGTCAGCCAGATCATGCCGAGGATCGTGATCGCGAGGCCGGCCACCGGGAACATCTTGTAGCGGCCCGTCTTCGAGATCGCGAAGCCGGAGACGATCGAGGTCAGCATCACGCCGGCCATCATCGGGAGCATCAGCAGGCCGGACTCGGTGACGCCGGCGCCGGCCGACATCTGCAGGAATGTCGGGAGCATCGCCATGGCGGAGAACATGCCCATGCCGAGCACGAGGCCGATGAGCGTGGTGATGGTGAACGTGCGGTTCTTGAACAGCCGCAGCGGGATGAGCGGCTCCGCCACACGGTTCTCGATGAAGATGAAGAGACCCACCAGCACGGCCGTGCCGAACAGGACACCGAGCAGCGTCGGGTCGGACCAGTCGTAGCCGTCGTGGCCCAGCGACTCCCAGCTCGTCAGCAGCACGATGCCGGTGGTGCCGAGCGCCATCGTCAGGATGCCGCCCCAGTCGGTCGGCCGGCCCGAGCGGTGCGAGGGCAGCTTGAGCGCGAAGTACGCGATGAACCACGCCGCGATGCCGATCGGCACGTTGATCCAGAAGGTCCAGCGCCAGCCGGGGCCGTCGGTGAGCCAGCCGCCGAGCAGCGGGCCGGCGACGGCGGAGATGCCGAACAGGGCGCCCATCGGGCCCATGTACTTGCCGCGGTCGGACGCCGGGATGATGTCGGCGATGATCGCCTGCGACAGGATCATCAGGCCACCGCCGCCGAGGCCCTGCACGGCGCGCCAGGCCACGAGGGCCTCGAACGACTGCGCCATGCCGCCGCCGAGCGACGCGACGACGAAGAGGCCGACCGCCACGAGGAACGGCCAGCGCCGGCCGTAGAGGTCGCCGAACTTGCCGTAGAGCGGCATCGCGATGGCGATCGCCAGGATGTAGGCCGTGATGACCCAGCCCTGGTGCTGCACGCCGTTCAGCTCGCCCACGATGGTGGGCATGGCGGTGCCGACGATGGTCTGGTCCAGGGAGGACAGGAACATGGAGGCCATCAGGGCCCCGAAGATCAGCCAGATCGTGCGCTGGTTCAGTACGACCAGCGGCTTGTCCGGCGCCGTGGTCACGGCGTGGCTCATGGAGGTGCCTTTCTGGGGGTCAGGTCGGGCGAGGTGCGGGAGGAGCGGGAGGTTCAGCGTTCGAGGTCGGCAGCGACGAGGTCGACGAGCTGCGCGACGGCGACGGTCAGGTGGTCGGCCGGGTTGCCGGTGTAGCCGGCGTGCTCCCAGGCGACGAGCGCGGTGCGCAGCATGAGCAGGACGAGCATCGTGAGCAGCTCGGCGTCCGTGGTGAACGGGACGGTGGCGCGGCGGGCCTCGAAGAGCTCGCCGAGCCGGCTCTTGTGCCGGTCCATCCAGACCACGTGGCGGCGCAGCAGGGCGGGCTCCTGCTGCATGAGGTCCATGGCCCGCATGACCCGGTCGTGGGCCTCGCCGGCGGGCGCGAGCAGGGCGGCGACCACGACCTGGAGGTCGGACAGCAGGCGGCCCGTCGGGCCGCCCTCGACGAAGGTGCGGATGACGTCCTCCGGCAGGCCGGTGTCCTCCGCGCCGAGCACGGCGTCGTCCTTGGACTCGAAGTAGTTGAAGAACGTGCGGGGCGAGACGTTCGCCTCGGCGCTGATCATCTCGACGGTCACGGCGTCCAGGCCGTGCTCGGCGACCAGGTTCTGCGCGGCGTCGATCAGGGCAGCGCGCCGCGCGCGCTTCTTGCGCTCGCGCAGGCCCTGTTCCGCGGGCGAGCCCTCCAGCGCGGACACGAGCTCGCGCAGGTCCGGGCTGGATCCGGGCTCAGCGGGCGCGACGGTCTCGCGCGACGAGGTGGGGGCCATGCGTCAATTCTTGCACCCCGCGCAAAAATTCATCAACTGCAAAAAGACGAGACCGCGGTCACACCTCGCCGAAGCCGGACTCGATCATCTCCACGACGGTCGTCACGGCCTCCGCGGCGCCGTCGCCGGTGGCCTCCACGCGCAGCTCGCGCCCCTGCGTGGCGCCCAGCGCCATGAGCTGGAGCACGCTGGAGGCGTCCACGCCGTCGATGGTCACGCTCGCGCCCAGCTCGGCCACCTTGCGCGACACCAGCGCCGCCGGGCGGGCGTGCAGGCCCAGGGGGTTGCGGACGGTCACGGTGCGCGTGCCCTCGGGCTCCCCGGCCGACAACGGCTCGCCCGCCCCGGGCGACTGCGCGGCCTCGATCGCCGCGAACATCCCGACCGCCGCGTTCGCCGACGCCAGCACGGCGTCCCGGTCCGCCCCGCCGTGCGCCGTCACGGCCGCGGCGACCGCGCCCTCGACGAACGGCGCGCGCGCCAGCACCGCGTGCTCGGCCAGCGTGTCGTCCAGCTCCAGGGCCGCCTCGACCGTCAGCACCGAGGACCCGAGGTCCCCGAGCACGACGACGCCGCCGCCACCGCTCGCGCCCGCGTCGGCGAGGGCCGCGAGAACCTCCTCCAGGGTCTGCTGGATCGCGTCGAGCGAGGTGCCCAGCCCGCCGTCGGGCCCGCCACCCACGCCGCGGACCAGCACGTCGGGTGCCATCTGCCCGGCGAGCTCGGCGGCCCCGCGGGCCAGCTCGGCGGAGTGCGAGACGAGGACCAGCGCGACCCGCGCCGTCATGCCGCGCCGCGGGGGTCGGCGGACTCCGGACCGGCGAGGGCTGCGGCCAGCGCCGCGCCCAGGACCAGGGCGGTGGAGCGTGCGCCCGGGTCCTCGTGACCCGCGCTGCGCTCACCGAGGTACGAGGCACGTCCCTTGGTCGCGACCATCGGGATGGTGCCCGTCGCCGCCTTGTCCGCCGCCTCGGCCGCCGCGCGCAGCACGTCCACCTCGGAGCCGCCGTCGCCCGCCGCGGCCTCGGCCGCGTCGACCGCCGCCTGCCACGCGTCGACCATCGTCTTCTCCCCCACCGTCGCCTTGCCGCGCGAGGACACGCCCTCCAGCGCCGCCTCCAGCACCGCGACGACGGCGGGCGGGTCGATCTGCGGGCGGCCCGAGACCTTCGCCGCGCGCAGGTACGCCGTGCCGTACAGCGGGCCGGACGCGCCGCCCACCGTGGACATCAGGGTCGTCGCCACGAGCTTGAGCACGTCACCGACGGTCCGCTCGTCCGCGGCGCCGGGCTGGGCCGCCGGGTCGTCGAGCCGCGCCACCACGGCGTGGAAGCCGCGGTGCATGTTCTCGCCGTGGTCACCGTCGCCGATCTGCCGGTCGAGCTCCGTGAGCTCGTCCTTCGCGTCCGCGATCGCGTCCGCCGTGCGGCGCACCCATCGCTCCGCCCAGTCCGCGTCCAGCGCCATGTCTCAGAACCCTTCTCGTCTCACCACCGGAGTGCTGCAGTGTTCACCGGCGCGTCCCAGAGGGCCTCCAGCTCGTCGTCCAGCCGGAGGACGGTGACCGATGCCCCCTGCATCTCGAGGGACGTCACGTAGTTGCCCACCAGCGACCGGGAGACCGTGACGCCGCGCTCCTCGAGAAGGCGCCGCGCTCGACCATAGACCACGTAGAGCTCGGAGAGCGGGGTGCCGCCCATACCGTTGACGAACAGCAACACTCGGTCGCCGCCGTCCAGGGCGAGGTCGTCGGCGACGGGGGTCAGGAGCATCTCCGTGACCTCGTCGGCGCCGACCGCGGCCACGCGGTGGCGGCCGGGCTCGCCGTGGATGCCGATGCCCACCTCGATCTCGTCCTCGCCCAGGTCAAAGCTGGGCCGGCCCACGTGCGGCACGGTGGGCGCGGCCAGCGCCACGCCCATGGTCCGGACGTTCGCGATCACCCGCTCGGCGACGGCGGTCACGCCCGCGAGGTCGACGCCGCGGGCCGCGGCGGCACCCGCGATCTTCTCGACGGCCACGGTGCCGGCCACCCCACGCCGGCCGGCGGTGTAGAGCGAGTCCTCGACGGCGACGTCGTCGTTCACGAGCACCGAGGAGACCTCGACGCCCTCCGCCTCGGCGAGCTCCACCGCGGTCTCGAAGTTCAGCACGTCGCCCGTGTAGTTCTTGACGATCGTGAGCACCCCGGCGCCGCCGTCGGCGGCCTGGATCGCGGGCTGGATCTGGTCCGGCGTCGGCGAGGTGAACACGGCGCCCGGGACGGCGGCGTCGAGCATGCCGTCCCCGACGAAGCCCGCGTGCAGGGGCTCGTGCCCCGACCCGCCGCCGCTGACCAGGCCGACCTTTCCGGTGACCGCGCCTCCGGCGCGGCTGACGAAGACGGGCGACGTACTGACCTGCACCAGCTCGGCGTGCGCGAGCGCGAAGCCGGCCAGGGAGTCGGCGACGGCGTCCGCGGGATCGTTCAGCAGCTTCTTCACGGCGACCTCCTCGCGGGACTGTGCGGCCCGGCGCCGGCGCCGGGCCCGCGAACACGTCCCCTGGGGTTCATGTAACACCACGCCGGGCCGGGTCGTACAGGAGAGGCCGGGTCGGGCGGAGACGTCACCCGGGTGACG
>NZ_JBHWZO010000344.1:0-5735 GCF_042728455.1 Promicromonospora sp. NPDC060204 | reverse complement strand
CAGCAGGCTGAGAGCGAAGAAACCCCGGCCTCGAAAGTGTGTGCGTCCCCGGCTTGTCGCGGTCGTGGACTTTCGCCCGGTTGGTCCGGGATGCACCGCTACGATCGTGCGCCATGAAGCATGCCCGCAACGGCGGCCCCGACATCGCGTTCCGGGTCGGCCGCCGCGTCGTCTCGGCCGTCGCCGACGACATGTCGACGATGCAGCGCGTCGGCGCCGGCGTCGTCGCCGCCCTCGTGGCCGTCTCCCCGTTCGGGGCGTGGAACAAGGTCGAGGCGCACGCCGACCCGATCGTGGCGGGGACGGCGATCGAGGTGGGCCCGTTCGACGTGACGGTGCTGCGGGCCGTGATGGCCGACGAGCTCGGCAGCCTCGTGCCCGCGCCGGGGAACCACATGTTCGCCGTGGTCGCCGACGTCGTGAACACCGGCGACGTGCCCGAGCTGAGCTCGACGCTGGGCAGCGCCGTCCCCGCCCCCGAGGGCGTGGGCATCGTGGCGCTGGACCCGTTCGCGGGCCTCGACACGGACCTGGGCGACGACGGCGGCACCGGGCCGGACGCCGAGCCCTCCGCGAGCGCCTCCCCCGACGAGGCCGAGGAGGCCGAGCTGCCGTCCGCGAGGATCCTCTACGTCAAGGACGCGACCAGCGCCCGCATCCTCAACCCGGGCGTCACCTACCAGATCGCGCTGATCTGGGAGCAGAGCGGCGACTGGGAGGGCGACGAGATCCCGCTCCGGGTGCTGGAGCTGTCCTGGATCGACGAGAGCCGGCTGACCCTGGACAACGGGTACTGGCTGCCCACCGACCTCGCGTTCGAGGGCCCGATCAAGGTGAAGGACAACCGGGGCATGAGCGAGGAGGGTCAGTCGTGAGGCACGGACGGCGCCGGATCACGTGGCAGGGCTCGGCCCTCGTCGTCGGCGGGGTGGTCGCGGGCTGCGCGCTCGTCACCGCCGTGCCGCAGGAGACCGTCGTGGAGGCGCCGTTCGTCGTCGAGGGCGCCGTGGGCGAGACGCTCGACCTGACGTACGCGGACCTCACGGTGACCGACGTGCGGGTCGCCGACACCCTGGAGAGCTTCTCGGAGACCGCCGTGGCGAACGGGACGTTCGTGGTGGTCGACGCGACCTGGCGGGCCACGCAGGGTGCGACCGCCTTCACGGGCGCCGAGATCACCGACGCCGACGGCCGCCGGTTCTGGCCCACCGACCAGGCCGAGTGCTCGATCTCGGCCAACGCGCAGCCGGGGTACGCGTGGCGCGTCACCTACTGCTTCGACGTGCCGCAGGACGCGCTCGCGGGGGCGACGGTGCGGCTGGCGCGCGGCGGCCAGACCGAGGACTACGCCGAGCAGCGGCGGGACGCCGCCGGCGTGGTCGACCTGGGCATCTCCGCCCAGCAGGCGAAGGAGCTGTGGGCGGCGACCGACACGGTGTCGACGGAGGCGCCGGGCTACGCCACGGCCAGTGCGGAAGGTAGTGAGGGATGACGACGCTGGTGACGCCGGCGGTGCCGGGTCCGGGTTCGTACGAGGGTCCCGGTCAGGGCGCGTACCCGGGCGGGGCGCCTAGCCTGCGGCCGGGCCTGCTGCCCGGTTCCGTGCCGCCCGACGCCCCGCGGGCGGGGCGGCCCCGGGGCTGGTGGCGGCGCAACGCCGTCTGGCTGGTGCTGCTGCCGCTCGCGCTCGTGGTGGCCACGGGGGCGACGTCGTTCCGGGTGGTGGCCTACTGGTGGCCGGACGGGCTGCACTACGAGTCCCAGCGGGTCGCCCTCGGCGAGCCGGCGCACCTGGAGGGCGAGTACTTCGACATGGGGTTCGACGTGCCGGAGCGCGCCAAAACCTGGGTGGTGCGCGAGATCGACGCGACGGTGACCGGCGTCGAGCAGGTGGACGAGCTGCCCGAGCCGGCCTACGGCCTGCCCGTGCCGATCCCCGAGGGCTCGGTCGCCTACGAGGTGCGGCTGCACTTCGCGGCCGAGCCGCAGACCGACCTCTCGTTGTGCCAGATCGCCCTCGTGGCCGACGACGGCACGCGGTACGGGGAGTCGTCGCCGGACGTGCTGGGCAGCTCGAACCGGTGCTCGCTGCCGGACGCCGAGGGCTTCGTCAGCGAGCAGCCCGAGTGGGACGTCAGCTCGTTCATGCTAGTGGACCCCGACGCGACGATCACCGAGGCCCGGCTGTCGTTCGGGGGTCCGGACTACCTCACGGTCGAGCTGCCGTAGCGGGGACCGTGGCCGGGACCGCGCGGTTCCCGGCCACGGGAGTGGCGTCGTCGTCCAGCTCGCGGACGGCCAGGCCGCGCTCGACCAGCACCTCGACCGTCGCCGCGATCAGCACGGCGGCGAGCGCCAGGGAGACCACGAGCCCGGCGGCCGCCTCGAAGGGGCTGAACGCGATCCATGCGTTGGTCTCGACGGGGCCGACGGCGGCCCGGAGGAGCCAGCCGATCCCCTGGGGCGCCCGCATGACCACGAGGTAGCCCAGGCAGAAGACCAGCATGGGGCCGAGGCCGCCGTGCACGATCATCTTCAGCCCGTTCCACAGGGCGGAGAAGCGGGCGCGCAGGTCCTCGGTGAGCGACTCCAGGAGCGACCGCAGCCCGGCCGGGATCCAGGTCATGCGGTCGAGCCAGCGGTGCTCGCTCGACGGCGGCTCCATGAGCTTGTGCCCCAGCACGACGGCGCCGATGGCGAGCCAGGCCAGGGGCGCGACGAGGACGACGTCGAGCGACTCGAGGACGGTGACGAAGCCGTCGGCCACGAACGCCGCGGCGTCGTTGCCGGCGTCCCCCACGCTCTCCTGCGCCGCGCCGACGGTGCCGACGGCCGCCGCCACGAGCTCGCGGTCCGCCGCGATGTTCCACAGCCCCAGCTCGATGGACTCGACCTGCTTGGCGACCTGGCTGGTCCAGTAGATCTCGAGGCAGCCGCCGAGCACCGCGATGCCGAGGAACTGGAGCTTGCCCTCGAGCCGGCCGAGCAGCCAGCGCAGCACGAACGCCCCGGCCACGATCGCGACGACGGTCCAGCCGGACCAGACGCCGAGCCGGGACATGAAGTCGACGCCCTCCGCGCTGAACAGGTCGTTGAACAGCTCGTCGGCCGCCGCCTCGTTGGTGAACCTCAGCTGGTCGGCGTCCATGAGGCCCTCGACCTCGTAGACCACCAGGAACGGCACCAGCACGGACAGCGCGATGTCGATGAGGCGCCGCTCGCGCCGCTCCGAGGGCATCATCGGGGCCCGGCGGGTGGGCAGCATGCCGGGGATCGCCGCCTCGGCGGCGCGCTCCTTGCGGCCGAGGTCGTTGCCGCCCAGGCTCGGCAGGCTGTTCCGGCAGACCCACAGCATCCCGACCACCGGCACGAGGTACCCGAGCGGGCTCAGGATCAGCAGGAGCTGCGCCACGAACGAGTTCCACTGGCTCAGCTCGACCGCGCCCCACATCGCGCCGTTCCGGACGGCGACGCCGAGCAGGCCGAGCGTCAGGAGCGCGGGCCAGTGCGCCACGAACAGGCGACCGGCGGAGACCAGGATCCTCATGGCGACACATAGTGGCCTAAAGCGGGCATGGTGCGCCAAGCCGTGTCATGCCGGCGTTGCTCGGGCGTCGCTCGAACGTCACTCCGGCGTCACTCCAGCGCCGCGAACGACTCCTCGACCAGGTTGGTGTAGGCCTCGACGCCGTCCAGGTTCGGGTGCGTGGCGTCGGCGTGCAGCAGGCCGGGATGCTCGTCGACCAGCGTGTGCCAGTCGGCGACCGCGACGTTCTCGCGGCCCGCGGCGACCTGGTCGAGGGTCTTGTTCGCGTCCGGCACCCAGTAGCTGATCCCCACGCTGTTGACGAGCACCACGCGGCGGTCGGGCCCGATCATGTCGAGCACGTGCCGCGCGGCGTCGGCCGAACCCTCGAGCTGGAAGCCCGCGTTGGTGCCGAAGTTCAGCAGCACCGTCTGACGCAGGCGGCCCTCGTGCTTCGCCGTGCGGATCATCCGCTCGGCGTCGAGCCAGTCCGTGCTCACCACGCCCTCGACCTGGGCGCGCGGGTAGCGGGCGAGGATCGCCGGCGCGGCGGCCGCCAGCACGGAGTCGCCGAAGGCGGAGACCTGGGCGCCCTGCCGCGCCCCGAAGGGCAGGGGCTCCGGCGCCGACCCCAGGGTGCGCGACGTCGGGGCGGGCTCACCGTCGCCCGTGGGGGTGGCGGCGTTCCGCCCGGCCGCGGCCTGCGCCGCTGTGGCCTGCCCCGCCGCGGCCTGGACCCCGGCGGCGATGGCGAGCTCGGTCGCCGTCCGGCTCGGGGCCGACGTGACCGCCGCGCCCGTCCCGACCAGGGCGAGCACCGCGACCACCACGGCGGCCTTCGGCACGACGGCGGCGGTGCGCACCGCGCCGAGCAGCGCCCGGAGCGCGCCCCGGAAGCCGAGCCGCCGCACCGGCATCTCGACCCAGCGGTACGACGCCGCCGCGAGCACGACGGTCAGCACCACGGTCAGGCCGGTGCCGACGCCCCACCACACGGTCCCGGGCTGCGCCCCGACCGCGGCCGTGACGACGCAGGCGACCGGCCAGTGCCACAGGTAGATCCCGTACGACCGCTCCCCCACCCAGCGCAGCGGGCGCGCCTCCAGCGCGGCGGTGAACCAGGTGGGCTCGGCGCGGGCCGCGCCGCACGCCTGCACCAGGACGAGGGCGAGCAGCGAGGCGGCCAGCAGCCCGAGCGGGTACGTGAGGGGCGAGTCGCTGCGCAGCAGCAGGAACAGGGCGACCAGCCCGGCCAGCGCGAGCGGCGGCAGCACCCGCGCGCGGGCGCCCCACAGCGCCGGGCCGGCCTTGGCCCAGCGCAGCGTCACCGCGGCCCCCAGGAGCAGGCCGAACGCGTGGGTGTCGGTACCGTAGTAGACGCGCGTGGGGTCCACGCCGGTGCCGTACGCGGGCATGAGCAGGAGCGCCATGGCCGCCGCCGAGACGAGCGCGCCCGCGACCACGATCCGCACCCGCCAGGCGGCCGAGCGCACGGTGATCAGCAGGAGCACGAGCAGCACCGGCCAGGCCAGGTAGAACTGCTCCTCGATGGCCAGCGACCACAGGATGCGCAGCAGCTCCGGCTGGGACTCGTCGAAGTAGTCGGTGCCCGCGGCGATCTCCACCCAGTTGGTGCTGAACGTCACCGCCCCCAGGAGCTGGCGCCCGATGCCGACCGTGAGGTCCGGCTCGACCAGCCGCGCCACCGGGATGCTCGTGACCAGCACCAGCGCGAGGGCGGGCAGCAGCCGGCGGGCCCGGCGCACCCAGAACCGCGGGAGCCGGATCCAGCTCGTGCCCGCGACCTCGCGCAGCAGCAGGGTGGTGATGAGAAAGCCGCTGACCACGAAGAACACGTCCACGCCCAGGAACCCGCCCGGCACCCACGCGGGCGCCAGGTGGAACGCGACGACGGCGACCACCGCGACGGCCCGCAGCCCGTCGAGGCCGGGGATCCGGGGGCCGCGCGCCGCCGTCGGGCCGGCCCCGGGCTCCCGGAGCGCGGCCGGGTCGGCCGGGGTGTCGGCCGGGGTGGCGGCGGCCGGGGTGGCGGGGACTGCGCCGGTCCCGGCGACCAGACCGGGCCGGGCGTCGTCGGTCAGGACCATGGGCGGACGGTACCGAACCTCCGTGGACCGAAAAAGTCCGGAATGTGAAGCCCGCCCCGCCGACACTCCCCTTTGAGGCCCAGGTTTCTTCGCTTTGAGCC
>NZ_JBHWZO010000343.1:0-5749 GCF_042728455.1 Promicromonospora sp. NPDC060204 | reverse complement strand
TTTCTTGTCTTTGCGGAGCCGCAAAGACAAGAAACCCGGGCCTCAAAGGGAAGTTGCGGAGCCGGCGGGAGGTCAGCCCGCGATCGCCTCCGCGATCGGCGTGCCGCCGTTGCCGAACGCGATGGTGCGCCCCACGGTGCCGTCGTCGAGCAGGACCGCGGCGATCACCCCGGCGACGTCGGCGCGCGCGACCCGCCCGACACCCGGGTCGGCCACCTCGATGAGACCCGTCGGCTCGTCCAGCGTGAGCGGTCCGGGCTGGAGGATCGTGTAGTCGAGTCCCGTGCCGCGCAGGTGCTCGTCGGCCGCCGTCTTCGCCTCCGCGTAGGCGAAGAACGAGTTGTCCTCGGGCACGCCGTGGTCGGGGCCCGCGCCGAGGTAGGACACCATCACGTAGCGTGCGACGCCCGCCGCCTTCGCGGCGTCCATCGACCGGATCGCGGCGTCGCGGTCGACGGCGTAGGTGCGCGCCGGGTTGCCGCCGCCGGCACCCGCCGACCAGACCACGGCGTCCTGGCCGCGCAGCAGGTCCGTGAGGCCCGCGGTGTCGAGCTGCTCGACGTCGGCGACCAGCGGCGTCGCCCCCGTGGCCGCGACCTCCTCCTGGTGGTCCGGGTTGCGGAAGACGCTGGTGACCTCGTCACCCCGCTCGACGAGCAGGGGCGCGAGGCGCAGCGCGATCTTTCCGTGGCCGCCGATGATGAGAACGCGGGACATGGTGCTTCCTTCCGTCAGGGTCCGCTCCAGGCTATGCCGGAACCCTCACAGGTACGGCCGCAGCGCCCCGAAGGCGTAGTCCATGAGCGCCCGCCCGAGCCGGGCGTCCCGCGCCTGGGCGCTGGGCTCGACCAGCTCGCCGTCGTCGAAGTAGTCGCCCGCGCGGACGGGCCCCGTGACCGCGGCCAGGACGTTGTCGGCCCCGTGCCGCACCGACACCCCGCCGACGCTGAACATCGCGTGCAGCAGCGGCGTGCTGATCACGCCGGGGCTGAGGCTCACGGGTGTGACGCCGTTGCCGGCCAGCCGGTCCGCGAGCCACCGGGTGTACAGGATGATCGCGAGCTTGGAGCGGGCGTAGGCCCGGACGGCGTCGTAGCCGCGCTCCAGCTCGATGTCCGCCAGGTCGAGCTCGGTCATCTCGTGCGTGGCCGACGCGAGGTTGACCACGCGGGCGTCGTCCGCGAGCGCCGGCAGCAGCCGCTCGGTGAGGAGGACCATCGCGAGGAAGTTCACCTGGAGCGTGCGTTCGTGCTCGTCCTTCGTGACCTGGCGGGTGGTCGCCCCGGGGACGCCCGCGTTGTTGACGACGGCGTCGATCGGTCCCGCGGCCAGCGCGGCCATGGTGGCGGCGGCGTCGGCGACGTCCGCGAGCGACTCGAAGTCGCACTGGACGTAGCGGACCTCCGCGGCCCCCTCGGTGAGCACGTGGAGCGCCGGGCGCACCATGGCCTCCGGCTCGGGGCCCTGGACGATCACCTGCCGGACGCGGCCCACGAGGTCACGCGCGGTCTGGAGCCCGATGCCACCGGTCGCACCGGTGACGATCACGGTCGATTTCTCGGAGATCATGCCGCTCCTCGTGGGTCACCTGCGACGAGCGTAAGCAGGCGAGCGGCCGGTGGTAACCCCCGTTTAGCCGGTTTCACCCGGTGCGTCCGGACGCGGCCGGGATGCACCACCTCGGTGCCGCGTCCGCCGTCACGCCCCCTGGCGCTCGGCCTGCCTCCGGACCAGCTCCTCGACGGCGGAGGGCAGCGTCGTCTCGAAGTCGATCAGCTTCGCCCAGGTCGGGGTCACCACGACCCGGACCATGCCGTCGTAGAGCGAGCGCACGCCGACCTCCCACTCGGCGCGCTGCTCCGGCGTCATCTCGTAGCTGGTGTTCGCCTCCAGGTACTCGTCCGGGATGCCGTCGACGACGTCCAGCTCGGCCCGGCCGCGGACCAGCAGGATCCTGGGCGGGTGCACCTCGGTGTCGATCGTCAGGGCGACCATGGGGTTCGCCCGCAGGTGCGGGAGCTTGGGCGCGTTCGTCGAGGTGCACATCACGATCTCGGTGCCGTTCCAGGAGAACCCGATCGGCACGGTGCGGGGCGTGCCGTCCGTGGCGACGTACGCGAGGCGCGTGATGTCGCGGGCCAGCAGCTCCTGGCTGAGCGGCCGGTTCAGGATCTCGGTGACCTCGTTCGCTTCCATCGGTATCACTCCAAGCATTCGCGCTGCCCGTGTGGCTGCTGGTATCCCTGGGACGGAGCCGCCGCCACGTTCTCGACATCGAGGGAAGATGATGAACGCACCTGGCCTGCCCGACGCCGAGACGATCGAGACCGTCCTGAAGTCCCGGGAGGGCGCCTGGGGTCCCGGGGCGCGCGTCCTGTCGGTGCGCGACCTGTCGCAGGGCCTGAGCCGGGCCGCCGTGCTCCGGGTCTGCGTGGCGGTCCCGCACGCGGAGCCGTCCGCCTGGATCGTCAAGGTCCCGGGCTGGGGCCAGCCCTCCCTGCTCGACTCGCGCGACGGCGGGCTGGACCACCGCGAGGCCCGCTTCTTCCGGAGCGGCGTCCCGGGCCTCCTCCCCCGCGGCACGACGACGCCGCCCCATGTCACCGTGGTCGGGCACAACGGGCTCGACTGGATCGTCATGCGCGACGTCGACGCCGTGCTGCAGCAGAGCTGGACGCCCGCCGCCGCGACGATCGCCGCCGAGCGGGCCGCGCTGCTCCACGTGCCCGGCGACCTGGAGCCCGGCCTGCTCGGCGCCCCCTGGCTGGAGACCGCGGGCTACGCCGCCTACGCCCACCACGTGCCGGTCGGGCACGACAACCTCGACGCCCTGCCCGGCGACCCGCGGCTGCGGAACCTGTTCACCCCCGAGCAGGTCGACGCGCTGCACGCCGGGCTGGACGCCGCGGACGAGCTCGCGGCGCGCGCGGCGGAGCTGCCGACCACCCTCGTCCACGGCGACCTCACGCCCCGCAACGCGGGCCTGACCGCCGACGGCGCCCTGGTGCTCATCGACTGGGAGCACGTCGGTGTGGGGCCGGTCGGCTACGACCTCGGCACGTTCGTCTCCATGTACCGGGCTTTCGGTGGCCACGGCGAGCTGGACGAGCCGGCCGTCCTCGACGTCTACGCCGAGGCCGTGAGCGCCCTGGCGGGCACCAACCTGCGCCCGGCCGCCGCCCTCGGCTTCGCCGTCGCCCACCTCACGTGGGGGCTGCACCTGCGGCTCGGCCCGGGGCTGACCGCCGTCCGCCAGGGCCTGAACAGCCACGCCCCGGCGCGGCTCGCCGCGCACCTCGACGACATCCGGTCGGGGTGCCTGCGCGCGCTGTCCTGGGCGCCGGTGACCCAGGCCGTCACGGCAGGCCGCTGAGGGGGCGAGCCCGGCCGTGATCTGTCGGTCACACTGCTCGCGAACCCCGTGACGGAAGTTGACGGGGGGTTCAAGTTAGACCTACCGTCCTTGGCATGACAACGAGTGACACGGTCGCCGAGGCGACCCCGGTGGTCGAGACCCCGGCGGAGGTGACCCCCGGCGCCGTCGACGGCGCCCCGGCCGCCCCCTCCCCGTTCGAGCTCCTGCCCGCGGGCGACGCGTTCGGCGTCTGCTCCGTGGACGGGGTGTGCTCCTGATGGCCGGTGCGTTCGGCCGGGCCGCCGACAAGCTCGTGATCGACGTCTGGAGCGACGTCATGTGCCCGTTCTGCTACATGGGCGACGCGCTCTTGGAGCAGGCCCTGGAGCAGTTCCCGCACTCCGCCCAGGTCGAGGTGCGCTACCACAGCTTCCTGCTGATGCCGCAGCTCACCGGCGACGTGCCGATCGACCTCATGGACCTGCTGGTGGCCGAGAAGGGCTTCCCGCGCGAGCAGGCGGCGGCCATGCACGAGCAGATCTCGGAGCGCGGCCGGCAGCTCGGCCTGGACTACCGCTTCGAGCAGGCGAAGGCCGTGGGCACGCGCACGGCACACCAGCTCAGCCACTTCGCGGCGGGTCACGGCAAGCAGCACGAGATGGTCCAGCGGCTGTTCCGGGCCTACTTCACCGACGGCCTGAACGTCGCGGACCACCAGGTCCTGGGCGACCTGGCCGCCGAGGTCGGCCTGGACCGCGACGCCGCCCTCGCGGCCCTCGCCTCCGAGGAGTTCGCCGGCGCCGTCGAGGCCGACATCCAGCAGGCCCGGCAGTACGGGATCCAGGGCGTGCCGTTCTTCGTGTTCGCCGGCAAGTACGCGGTCTCCGGCGCGCAGCCGGTGGAGTCCTTCCTGCGGACGCTGGAGACGAGCTGGAACGAGACGGTGGGCTCCCCCGCCGCCGCCGGGGCCGGGACCGCTCGATGACCTCGGACCCGCCGCGGCTCCGCGCCGACGCGCGGCGCAACGTCGAGGGCATCCGGCTGGCCGCCCTCGACGTGTTCCGCGCGGGCGGGCTGAACAGCCCGCTGGACGAGGTGGCGCGGGCCGCGGGGGTCAGCAAGGGCACGATCTACCACCGCTTCGGGGGCCGGCAGGGCCTGATCGACGCGGTGGTCGAGGAGCTGTTCGCCGAGCGCATCACCGGGATCATCACCGAGGTCGGCGCCATCGAGGACCCGGTCGAGCGGTTCGATGGCTACCTGCGGCGCATCTGGCTGCTCGCGTTCGACGAGCCCGCGGCCAACGACGTGCTGCTGCGCGCCCAGCCCGGGTCCGGCACGCTGACCGCGCTGTGCGAGCGCGCCAGCAAGGCCGCCGCGGGATTCCTCGCCGGCGCACAGGCGACCGGGGCGATCCGGGCCGACCTCACGCCGGACGACGTCTACGTGCTGATCTGGGAGCGCGGCATCATCGCCCGCGCCAGCGAGGAGCAGCACCGCGACGGCTACATCCGCAGCTTCGAGCACACCCTGCGGGGGCTGCGCAGCACCCCGTAGCCCTCAGGGCTTCGACGTCGGCGGCTAGCGTGGGGCTCATGCAGCCTGCGGAGATGCGGACAGCCCGGCCGGTCGTCGTCCTCGACGTGCTCGGCACCCTCGTGGACCAGGCCGGGAGCCTGCGACGGCAGGTCGCCGAGGCGGCGGGAATCGACGCCGACGGCGCGGCGGACGTCGTCGGGCGCTGGCTCGACCACGTCGCCGCGCAGGAGCGGGCGATCATCGCGGGCCGCCGGCCGTTCGCGCCCAGCCACGAGCTCGACCGCGAGGCCCTCGACACGCTGGTCCGTGAGCGCCTGCTCCCGCCCGACGCCGCCACCACGCTGGCCGACGCCGCGGAACGGCTGGAGCCCTGGCCTGACACGGTGGCAGGCGTCGACCGGCTCGCCGCCGACGTCACGGTGCTCGGCCTCTCGAACGCGAGCCGCCGCGCCCTGGCCGGGCTCGGCGCGAACGCCGGGCTGCGGTGGCACCGGGTGCTCTCCGCGGAGGACGCCGGCACGTACAAGCCGGCCCCGGGGATCTACGAGCTGGCGCTGCGCAGCGCGCCTGCGACGTCGGGCACGCCGGTCATGGTTGCCGCGCACGCCTGGGACCTGCGCGGTGCCGCGGCCGTGGGCCTGCGCACGGCGTACGTGCCCCGGCCCGACGGCGACGCGCCCGGCCCGGACGACACGTTCGACCTGTACGCGACCGATCTCCGGGACCTGCACGCCCAGCTCCTGAATGGTGGCGCCGGCACGCCCTGACGCAGCCCGCCGGGTCGGCACCCCGCAGCTGGGTCGGCAGCCAGCGGCCAGGTCGGCACTTTGCATCGAGGTCGGCACAGGCCTGTGC